>JAPPPC010000800.1:6175-7159 GCA_028817685.1 Rhodospirillaceae bacterium | reverse complement strand
AGCGTATCGTCGGCCAGGCTGTCCCCCTCCAACCCCCAATAGACATCGCCGTCGAAGGCGAGCCCGGCGGGCTTGGCGCTGTTGCTCCTGTTGCTGAGATTAAAGGCTTGGAAGCGCTCGAAATTCATCTCCGCCAGATTGTCGCTGATATGCATGAGCCGTTTCAGGTCCGCCGCGCTTTGCGTCTTCGCAACGGTGGCGAGCTCGCGCGTGTCGTCCTTCAGTCGCGGCTTGGTGACCGGCACCGCCGTCGCGACGGGTTCCATGTTCAGCTTTTTGGCAGGGGAGAGCAGTGTCAGCATGATCGATCCTTTCCTCCTAACATCAACCCGGACCATCCAGGTTCGTATGCGTGGGTCAGTGACACGATGAATCTAGTGCGCTTGCCGCTGAATTCAAAGACTTGAAATTCTCGGGAATCGGGGCGTCGGGAATTCGCAACACGCGTGATACACTGTACAAGAAACTTGCCGCCATGCGCGGCGGTCTAAGCGCAACGAGGCACAAGGAAAGCGCAGCGATGGCGGAAGACGAAACGAGCGGCCCGGAGCCGGACAGCACCGATATCGCGAATGAACTCATCGGATTCGCGAACGACAAGCTGGAGACCGGCATCAGTCCCGTGGTGATCGCCGCAGCCTTACGGCACGCGGCGGGGAACTTCACCGCATTCGCCTATCGCAACACCGTGGAGCCCCTAGACCTCGACGGTTTGATGGAGGAATTCGCGCGCTTCCTGACCTATTACGACGAGCACCATCGCGGCAGCGGCCGTTAGCTTACCCCGACATTCGGTCCGCGATGCGCCGGTGGCGCGCCAGCAACCGTTCCGCGCGCCGGACGACGGGCTCGTCGATCATCTTGCCTTCGAAGGCGACGGCGCCCGCCCCTTCAGCCTTGGTCTTGTCGTAGAGTTCGACGATCTTCGCCGCGCGTTCGACTTCCGCCTCGCTCGGCGAGAACCCCTCGTTCAGAATCGCCACC
>JAPPPC010000800.1:0-6165 GCA_028817685.1 Rhodospirillaceae bacterium | reverse complement strand
GATGCACGCCCCCCCATCAAAGCCGAGCCGCCGCGCCCATTTGATGTTGTTGCGGAACAGCTCCAAATCAGAGAAATCGGCGATTGAGCCGGGGTAGCCCATCATCAGGATGCCCGCCTCGCGGGCGGCGACATGGACCTCTCGGTTGTAGCCGAGGATGGCCTCGGTATCGACCTCCGGCATGCCGATCACCTCGGCGAAATCCTCCATGCCGACGCTGACCGCGCGCAGGCGCGGGCTGGCATGCACAATCTCGCGGACGTTCAGATAGCCCTTGGCGGTTTCGATCAGGGCGAACAGCCCGATTCCGCCGGGCGCGAGCCCGCGCTCGGCTTCGAGTTCGCTCATCACCTCGTCGACGAAGACCACATGCTCGGCCGACTCGGTCTTGGGAAGAAGGATCGCGGACACGCCCGGCAATACCGTGGCCTCCAGATCGGCCATCGTCATGCGCCAGGGCCGGTTGATACGCACCAGCACCTCGGCCCCCGCCTGGCCGACCGTGGCGATCACGTCCGGCAAAAGGGCACGCGCACGCGGTTTCTCGTCCGGCGCCACGGCGTCTTCCAGATCGACGATGATGCCGTCGGCACCGCGCGTATGCGCCTTGGCGACGAAGCGCTCGGCCGTCGCCGGCACGAACAGCAGCGAGCGCCATAAAGGTTGTTCTGCCGTATCGGTCATCACAGGTTTCCTCCCCTTACACGATACGCCGTCCAGCGGCGGGTGCGGATCGTACCGCCCCGGACGACCGGATGCACGAGGCACCGCCCGCGCCCGCATCGCCACGCTAGTGCGAAAAATTTGGGCGCATACCAAATATGGGGTACGCGAAGTGTATAAAATTTTACGTAAATTTGTCTCAGATGGTCACCTAAACTTCAGCGCACTCCAATACAGCACCGTGAGACACCAAGCATGAGCACCCCAACGAACCGCTTCGAACCCGTCCAAAAACGCAACATTGCGCCTAAGTCAGCACGCACCGACATGAACGTGGCGGGTTCCCTTCCCTTAACACCGGAAGCGTTTGCCGAGTTTTGCAAACAAGAGGTTCCCAAAATGGACAATCTCTCGAAATCCAAAACCTGCGTCATAGGCACCAAATGGTGAGTCGGTAACGGTTCAGCCAAGGCGGTCAAGCAAATCCAAACCCGAAGGGCCGGCAGACGCCGCCGGCACCAACCTACCCGCGGCCCTGAAGGTAAAGTTTCAGCGCCCAATACGGTCGCGCCCCCCTGCAGTCGACCCTGATGCGCGACGCGCATTCTCTAGAATCCGTCGCGCGGCCGTCTACCGTAAACAATTCGTGATCTCGGGAACTTTTCGACCGGTCTGTCGTTTCGAAAATGTGCAGCCGCATGTCGTGTTCGACCAAACCTTTTGGCCGCTTCGCGGAACGTGGCGCGTGAACGACCAGACTGCAGGGAAACATGGTAAAACCAGGGAAGAAAAAGGCCGCCAAACGCGGCAACAAGTCCAGATCGAAAAAAGGGTTTCCGACCCGTTACGCGATGTATGCCGTTGCCGCACTGGCGCTGGCCGGCGCGGGTTATGGGTTCCTCGCGGGGCAACAGGCGGCCGGTGCGTTCGAAGAACTGGCCGCCGCCGGGCAGTCGGAATTGCGCCGGGTCCAGAGCTTTCCGAGCGAGGGCCGGACGCACCTGCCCGCGGGGACCCAGATCAGCTACCGTACCAATCCGCCGACCTCCGGCCCGCACTTCAATCGCTGGGTCGATCCGGGCTTCTATGACTCCGCGAAGGGCCGCAGCAATTTGGTCCATTCGCTCGAACACGGTTTGGTCGTCCTGTATTACGACGACCCGGGCGCCGACGCGATGGCGACTTTACGGTCCTGGACGGACCTGTATACCGGCCCCTGGAGCGGCATCGTCGCGGTCCGCCGCGCAGGGCTGCGGGAGAAGGTGATCGTCACCGCCTGGCGGCGCATGCTGCGGCTCGACCGGTTCGAGCCGGAAGCGGCGGCCGCCTTCATCGACGCCTATCGTGGGCGCGGGCCGGAAAATCCCGTCCGGTGACGGTGTCACAGCAGGCACTCGCGACGTTCGACCGACCGGCAAAGATCCACGGCCGAGATGCGGAGGCGATCGGTTGGCCTTTGGCGCTTTCGGTTTTGGCTTTGGGGACGGCCGGCCTGGTTTGGGTGCATTGGGATACAGCCTTTGCGATGTACGATCGCTGGGTCAACATCCATTCCTACAATCACGCCTTCCTGATCCTGCCGGTCTGCGTCTACATCGCCTGGGAACGCCGCGCGGCGCTGCGCGCGATGCGGCCACGGGCAAGCTGGCTCGGCCTGATCCTGGTGTCCGGGTTCGGCGCGTTCTGGATGGTCGCCGATGCGGCCGACGTCATGGCCGGCCGGCAGGTCGCGCTTGTCGGCATGATCGAGGGGCTGGCCCTTGCGGTGCTGGGCTGGCGGGTCTGCAAGGCGTTGCTGTTTCCGCTGCTCTACGCCTGGCTGGCGATCCCCTTCGATCTCGGCCTGCTGCCGCCCCTGCAGACGATGGCCACCGCGGCGGCGGCCTGGGGCATCGGTCTGCTGAACATCCCGATCTTCGTCGAAGGGTTCTTCATCGACCTGCCGTCCGGACGCTACTGGGTGGCGCCGGGCTGCGCGGGGCTGAACTTCCTGCTGTCCGGCTTCGCGCTGTCGCTGCTCTATGGCGAGCAGATGTATGACGGCTGGCACAAGCGCGTGGCCTGCGTGGTCATCATGATCCTGGTGGCGATCGTCGCCAACTGGATCCGGATCTTCGCGCTGATCGGCGCGGGCCACTATCTGGGCGAAGTCTACGACATCAACGATCATTATCTGGAAGGGTGGCTGTTCTTCGCCGTCATCGTTTTCGTGATGATGTGGATCGGGCTGCGCTTCCGGGATCCGGTGCCCGACGAGGCGGAAACGCCGCCGGCGGCGTCGGTTTCGGCGCCGCGGCCGGCGGCGCTCGCCGCGTATCTGGGCGTTGCCGCCGGCGCGGTCGCGATCGGCATGCTGTTCCCGGCCTATGCGGCCTATCAGCGGGACAATCTGCCGCCGGTGGCGCAAGTGCAGCTCGCATTTCCGCAAACCGCCGGGGCGTGGCGCCTGGAGGACCGGAAGACGGACTGGCAGCCGGCCTTCAAGGGCGCCGACGCGCAGGCGACCGCGCGCTATGTCAACGGGGACAAGGCCGTCGATTTGTTCATCGCCTACTACGCATGGCAGGGCAATGGCCGGGAGGTCGTGGCGTTCGGGAACGAGGTCTACGACAATGAGATCTGGCAGAGGCAACGGGGCGGCGCGGTCCGCACGCGGGTGGGCGAACAGACCGCGGGTATCGCCGAGACGGTCCTGCGGTCGGGCGCGCGGCGGCGTCTGGTCTGGCACTTCTATTGGGTGGATGGCCGCATCATGGCCAGCCCGGTGAAGACCAAGCTGCTGCAAGCGAAGGTGAACCTGCTGTTCGGCGACCGCCGGGCGGGGCTGGTTGCAGCCTCCAGCGAGACCGAGGACGAGGCGGCGCTCGCCGACTTCCTGAAATCCCTCCCGCCCATCACAGACTTCGTCAAAAACGGCGCGGGCGAGGCTTCGGGGAATTAGACAGGCCTTCGCCTAATCGTTCTTTTCCGCTTCGTCGCGCGCCAAATTCGCGCGCAGGGCGAGGACGACTCGGTGGACTGTCTCCAGATCGGCGACGTTCTGCCCGTCCGCCAGCCGGTTCACCCAGGGCGCCTGCAACGCCATCGCAGCGTCGAAGGCCTCCCGCCCCTTCTCTGTCAGCACCACCAGCTGCGCTCGGCGGTGATGCGGATTCGGTTCGAAGGCGACCAGCCCCTCCCCCTGCAAATCATTGACGATCCGCTGAACGTTCTGCCGGTTGGCGCCGAGATCACGGGCGAGCCAAGCGACCGGCTGCGGCTGCTCCGCCGCGACGATGGCGCCCAGTATCTGCCAGCGCGCGCTGGTCAGGCCGAGCGGCGCGACCAGCCTGTCGCCGGCCCTCAGGATCATGCTGTTGAGGCGGAATATGTCCAAGATCATGCCGGTCAAAGCCTCTCCGGCCGGGGTCCGCTGTGTCATTTTATAAAGCACCATAATTTCGTATTGACATCATGATGTCCATTTAATGATATAGTCATGTCACTTTGACATCATGCATCCAAATAGGAACCCTGTCATGCTGCAACTGCAATCCCTGGACCCCGCCTTCCCGATCGACCGCCAGCTCGGGGTCGAAACCGGACCGGTCGTTCTCGTCAATCTGTTCACCCTCGACAAGGCCGAAGAAGCTGCGATGCTGCAGGCTTGGACCGACGACGCGGAGTTCATGCGGCGCCAGCCCGGCTACATCTCGACCCAACTGCACCGCGCCATCGGCGAGGGCTGCGCCTATCTGAACTACGCGATCTGGGAATCCAACGCGGCCTTCCGGGCAGCGTTCAGCCACCCGGACTTCCAGGCCAAACTCTCCGACTACCCGTCATCCGTGGTCGCGGCGCCACACCTGTTCGAAAAGACCGCCGTGCCCGGCTTGTGCGTGGCCTGAGCGCGCGACGCCGGAGACCGCCGCCATGATCAAAACCATTCACCCTGTCGCCGGTGCGGTCGCCCTGCTGACGATCGCCACGTTCTGGCTGTCGACTGTCGCCAGCGAACTGTTCGGGTCCGAAGCGCTTGTGACAACCGTCAAAACATCCATCCGTTGGGGGTTCCTGATTCTCATTCCGGCCCTCGCCGCCGCCGGTGGTACGGGCTTCAAACTGTCCGGCGACTACCGCGGCGGTTTGGTGGGTGCCAAGGCCAAGCGCATGCCGCTGATCGCGCTGAACGGCATTCTCGTGCTCGTCCCGGCCGCCTTCTTTTTTTGGCCTACAAAGCCGCGTCGGGTGCGTTCGACACCAGCTTCTACGACGCGCAGGCGCTGGAACTGCTGGCCGGCGCCACGAACCTCGCCCTGCTGGGATTGAACATGCGGGACGGGCTGAAGATGCGGGGCCGACGACGCTAATCCCAGATGTTGTGCCGCCATCTTTCAAACCCGATCTGCCGCGAACGCAGAATGATTGACCTTCCTTCGGCGCACCGCCATGCTCGGCGTGCGCGTTGAGAGCGCACACGAATAGGACCGGACAACAGGAATGGGGTGCGTGATGATTGCCAGTATGAGAGTCGCCTGCCTCGCCGTTGCCGCGTTGCTGGGACTGGCCATGGCCTCCCCGGCCGAAGCGAATTTCTCCAAAGCCAAGTATCACGGCAAGCCCGGCATCTGCGGGTCCAAATACGGGCCTAAGACCTACGGGAAAACGCGCTACGACCGGGCCTTCCTGCATGCCTGGAACAACACTTAATGGTCCTGCCCGGCCGGTTACGCACGGACCGCCAACCCGGACGTGAAAAGCCGGAACGCCTGCCGCAAGGCCGGCAAGACCTATTACGCGCGGGCCAAGAAGCACAAGAAGGTGAAGTTCCTCGGCAAATGTCCGAAGGGTCAGTTTCTGCACGTCCTTAATCAGACCTGCTACTCCTGCCCGAAGCGCTACAAACGCACGGCCGATCCGAATGTGGGCGGCAAGCGGGCCTGCATTCGCAAGACCAAGGCCAGCCTCGCCGCCGGCAAGTACCGGGGCAAGCCGCCCAAAGGCCTGCTCTGCGTCAAGGGGCAGTTCTACGATCCCCGCAAGGGCGGCCAGTGCTGGTCCTGCCCCCGGGGCTGGCACCGGACCATCAACCCGGTGACCGGGACGAAGGCCTGCGCGCGGAACCTGCATCAGATCTTCGCCGCCGACACCAGCGGCTTTTGCAGGTCGGTCGTGCAGGCGGTCCGTGACGGGGCCAATGGTGCCGCAAAGCTGCAGAAGAAGGTCGAGGCGATCACCGATCCGGTCACCAAGCCGCTCGCCGGCATCATGAAGAAGGTGGTGCCCGACATCCGCTCGCCGAAGGCGCTGCAGAAGGTGGTCCGGCAGATCAATGCCGCGGCCGACCGCTATCCCAGCGTGATGCCGGAACTGATGAAGATGGCGAACCGCATGTCGGCCAATCCGCGGCGGCTCGCTAACGTGCTCCTGGACCCCAATCTGATGTGCAGCGGCAATCCGGGCCGGATCAACCAGGCGCTGGCCTAGGCCGGGTTCAAGCCGAACTTCAATTTCAAGAGAAGG
>JAPPPC010000717.1 GCA_028817685.1 Rhodospirillaceae bacterium | reverse complement strand
TTCTTCATGCAGAAAGAGACGCCGTTCGAAGTGCTCGACCGTCTGCTCCAGACCGCGGTGCTGAAGAACGCTGCCGACGACCATTATTTGATTTTCCCGACCAACACCTGGCGCGCGCTTGAATATTTCGGTTGGGAATACGCGCAATATCTGATCCGCCCGGCCGTGCGTTACGTGACGCGCCCGCCGACGGCCAAAGCCATGCTGGCGATCGACGAGTTGATCGAGGAGCACGGGCTGTTGTCGCGTGTGCTGCGCTACAAGACCGACGAGAGCGAAACCGAAGCGGTCACTGCTCTTGCCGACACCATCGCCACCCTGGACAAGTTCGAGGAAAGCCCGGCGATTCTCGCCAAGGCGCTGGCCGACGGCCTGTCCCTGGAAGGCACGGTCGAGGCCCTGTCCGTCGGCGGCTCGGCGCTGTTCCTGCGTTCCAAGACCGGCAACCCGATGGACGTGCACATCAATACCGGCATCAACATCCGCCGCTATCTGCTGAGCCAGCCGGAAATCGCCATGCAGACCAAGCTGCGCGCCCTGTTCACCTGGAACACCGGGCCGGAGGTGAAGTCGGCGCAGTACAAACTGGCGCCAGTGCTGACGCCGGAACCGGAGACGGTCGCCGCCCTGCCGCAACGCAGCCAGGACCAACTCATCGGCGACATGGAAGCGCTGATCGACAGCCTGCCGGTCGGCGAACGACGCCCGATGACGCCGATCGCCACCTGGGTCGCGAGCGACGAGGTCAAGCACGCCGCCGTGTTGGCGCAGCAATATGCCGACAACGACTACGATCCGGACGTGCTGATCGAAATGCTCGGCAAGATCGCCTGCCGCGACAGTTTCACGGAGATGCACGCCTTCAAGCATCACCAGGCCGTCTACGAGGAATTCAAGGCCACGCGTCCGTCGCTGCGCTGGAAACACCTCGTCTCCGCCGTGCAAGCCGCCGCCATCTCGCATGGCCGCCTGCAGGAGGTCTACGACAACGCCCGGGAAGTGATCCACTTCTAAGGGCCGGCGATTAAAGGCTGTTGCGCCGCCCCGGATTTCGATCCGGGGTCCCGTCCTTGTTCCAAGCGCAGGGCGCGGTCTCGGTTTGGCCTAGTGCCCCAAGAATTCCTCATAGGCGAATAGCGCCGGCGTCCCACCGGTGTGCAGGAACACTACGGTCTCCTCCGCACCGATCGTCCCGTCCCGCACGGCGCCGATGAGGCCGGCCAGGCTTTTCGCCGTGTAGACCGGGTCGAGCAGCAGGCCTTCGCATTCCGCTGCCAGGGTCATCGCTTCGCGCGCTGCGTCGTTGAGGCGGCCGTAGCCGTCGCCGAGCCAGGCGTCGGTAACATGGACGTCGGTGTCCGTGACCTCGGTTGAGAGGCCGGCCAGTTCCAGCGTCTCCCGGGTCCGCTTCAACACGCGCGGGCCCTGTGCGGCCGCGTCGCGGCGCACGCAGATGCCGAGCACGCGGACCGGGCTGCCCATCGCCTTCATCCCGGCCAGCATCCCAGCATGGGTCGAGGCGCTGCCGGACGGTACGACGACGGTGTCGATGGAGATGCCCATCGCCTCCGCCTGCGCCACCAGTTCCGCCGCGGCCTCCACATAGCCCAACGCCCCGACTGGCGGGTGGTCCGCGCTGAGCGGGATGACGTAGGGTTTGCCCCCACGTTCGGCGATAGCTTCGGCGATCTTGCTGAGATTACGGTCCGCACCCGCCTCATCCTCACCGTCGGGGTATTCGTGGATCACCGCGCCCAGCAGCCGGTCGAGCAGCACGTTGCCGGACTTGAGATAGGTGTCACCCTTGCCGGCGACCCGATGCTCCAACTGGATCTCGCATGCCATACCGAGCTTGCGGGCGTAGGCGCAGCACATGCGCGCGTGATTCGATTGGAAGGCGCCGGTGGTGACGACCGTGTCGGCCCCCGCCTCGACGGCGCGGCCGAAATAGAATTCCGCCTGTCGCGATTTGTTGCCGCCCATGGCGACGCCGGTACAGTCGTCGCGTTTCACGAACAGGCGCGGCCCGCCGAGCCGCTCCGACAGATTTTCCATCGCCTCCAACGGGGTCGGCAGATGCGCCAGCCGCACGCGCGGATGATTGGCCAAGGCCTGTGCAACAACGTCCATCATGTTACTGCACCGTCTGTTCGCGCGTCTTCAGGAAGCGGATGTCGGGCCAATCCTCTTCCGCCTTGCCGAGCGCCCAGGCATTGCGCGCCAGGAAGACAAGCCCGCCATCGTGATCGTCGGCGATCGTCGCGCGGTTCTTGTCGGCATAGTCCTTGAGCAGGCGTGGATCGTCCGCCACGACCCAGCGCGCAGTGTAGAGACCGCTTGGCTCGAAACGGACCGGCACGTTGTACTCGGTACGGATCCGGTCGGCGAGCACGTCGAATTGCAGCGAGCCCACGACACCGACGATCCAATCGGAGCCGAGCCGCGTCTTGAAGGCTTGCCCGACCCCCTCCTCCGCCAGTTGGCGCAAGGCGCGCTCCAGATGTTTGGCGCGCATCGGGTCTTCCGGCCGCACCCGCTGCAACAGCTCCGGCGCGAAACTGGGGATACCGGTGAATTGCAGCGACTCGCCCTCGGTCAGCGCGTCGCCGATGCGCAGATTGCCGTGGTTCGGTACGCCGATGATATCGCCGGCCCAGGCCTCCTCCGCCAGCTCCCGGTCGCGCGCCAGGAACAGGACGGGGTTGTGCATGTTGACCTGCTTGCCGCTGCGCACATGCAGCAGCTTCATGCCGCGCTTGAAATGGCCGGAGCAGAGCCGCACGAAGGCGATGCGGTCGCGGTGGTTCGGGTCCATGTTCGCCTGAATCTTGAAGACGAAGCCGCTGACCTTACCTTCCTCCGGTTCGATCGCGCGGTCGGCGGTGGGCTGGGGCCGCGGCGGTGGCGCCAAATCGGCCAGCCCGTCGAGCAGTTCCCGCACGCCGAAATTGTTGATCGCGCTGCCGAAATAGACCGGTGTCATATTGCCTTCGCGGTAGGCCTCAAGATCGAAGTCGGCGCACAATCCGCGCGCCATATCGACTTCCTCCCGCAGGGTATCCACTGCGTTGTCCTTCAGACGCTCTTCCAGCTTCGGATCGTCGAGACCTTCGCAAGCTTCGCCTTCCGCCGGTGTGTCGGTCGCGTTGCGGTCAAGCATGAGCAGCCGGTCATGCCGCAAATCGTAGCAACCCTGGAAGCCGCGCCCCATGCCGATTGGCCAGCTCGCCGGACTGACATCGAGCTGCAGATCCTGTTCGATTTGGTCGAGCAGTTCGAAACTATCGCGCGATTCCCGATCCAGCTTGTTGATGAAGGTGATGATCGGTACGTCGCGCATACGGCAGACTTCGAAGAGCTTGCGCGTCTGATCCTCGATCCCCTTCGCCGCATCGATCACCATCACCGCGGAATCGACGGCGGTCAGGGTGCGATAGGTATCTTCGCTGAAATCCTCATGGCCCGGCGTGTCGAGCAGGTTGAAGGTCAGGTCGCGGTATTCGTATGTCATCACCGAGGAGGCGACGGAGATGCCGCGTTCGCGCTCCACCTTCATCCAGTCGGAATGCGCCCGGCGGCGCTCGCCGCGCGCCTTCACCGCGCCGGCCATCTGAATGGCACCGCCGAACAGAAGCAGCTTCTCGGTCAAGGTGGTCTTGCCGGCATCGGGGTGCGAAATGATCGCGAAGGTGCGCCGGCGCGCGGCGGATTCGTTTGGCGTCGCCATGGGTCTCGGTCGAAATTGTGGGACTGTCTCCTAAACTGTTGTCTTATATAGAATTGCGGCCAGTTCTCTCAAGCATTCATCGCAGGACCGGCGGTCCCCCGCCGGTCCGCGACAATGCTAATCAGGCCGGTTGCGCGACCGCATCCGCTTTCGCCTGGCCGAGCCCCACGATCTGTCCCGCCGCGAAGAGCAGCACCGCGAGCGTCAGCGCCAGGACGATGCCGATCCCGATACCCGTCAAATAGTGCGGGAAAAACAGCAAGGCGGCGACGCTGTCTACGACCCAAAGCAAGTCGGCGACGATGATCGCCTTCACCCAGCTGGGTTTGAGCGTCTCGCGCCGGGCAGTGAAAAACACCAGCCCCGCGAAGATCAGTAGGATAATACCGATCTCCAGGACGAGCCCTGACGCGGTCAGACCCAGAAAACTGAAACCCCTCGCGAAGAGAAGGTCGGCCACGCCATCCGCTGCGAACAACGCGACGGTCCCGGATAGCCCGGAGAACACGGCGTTCGCCAACAGAAACCGCCGTAGTACCGGCGCTTCCGTTCTCTGAATAGTCATGTCGGAACTCCTTCGATCTGTTGTACATATCGCCACAGATAGGCGACGTGCCAGCGCCCCCGCAACTAACCGCCAGGTAGTTGTTTTGGGGTGCAAAACCGCGCTCAATGAGGCCCATGATGACTCTTCCCTCCGACGATTTTCCGCGCCAGCTCAAGGGGTGGCGGGCGAAATGCGGTGTCAGCCAGCTCGAGCTGTCGCTGCGCCGCGACGTGTCGCAGAAGCACATCAGCTTCCTGGAACTGGCGCGCACGACGCCGAGCCGTGGCATGGTCATGCAAATCGGCGAAGCGCTGGACCTGCCGCTGCGCGACCGCAACACGCTGCTGCTGGCGGCCGGATTCGCACCGGCCTACAAGGAAAGCGCGCTCAGCGAACCCGAGCTCACGGCCGTCGACCAGGCGCTGACCATGATGCTGGACCAGCAGGAGCCCTTCCCTGCCTTCGTCGTCGGCAAAAATTTCGACATCCTCCGCGCAAACCGCGGCGCGATGGCGCTGGCCGCACTGCTGTTCGACGTCACCGATCCGGCCGGCATGCCGGATATGAGCGGTGCGCTGATCCGCGGCCTGTTCCACCCCGACGGATTCCGGCGCTACATCACGAATTGGGAGGAAGTCGCGTCATACGTTTTACGGCAGTTGCAGAGCGAAGTGCTGGCGCATGGCAGCCCGCCGGAACTGGTGGCGCTGCTAGAGGAACTGGAAAGCTATGACGGGGTTCCGGAGGACTGGAAGCGGCCGCAGCCTCTCGACCGGCAAACGCCGGTGCTCACGCTCGATATCGAAAAGGACGGCGTGACGCTCAGCTTCTTCACCACGGTCGCGACCCTCGGGACGCCGCTCGACGTCGCGTTGCAGGAGATCAAGATCGAGTCCTATTTCCCCGCCGATGACGCAACCCGGCGCTTCTTCATGGACAGCTGACACGGCACCGATTGTAATGGCGTCCGAGCGACACGGGAGCGACGGATGACCAAGACCATCACCCTTTATTCCGACTACAAGAGCCCCTACGCCTATCTGGCCGTCGCCGCGGCGGATGCGCTGGCGCGAGATTACGGGGCGGACATCCAATGGCGCCCCTACGTCCTCGATATCCCCGCCTATCTCGGCGCCGCGAAGGTCGACGATGATGGCAACGTGCTGTCCGAGGAACGCAACGCCCATCAGTGGCGCCGCGTGAAATACAGCTACATGGATGTGCGCCGCTATGCCAACCGGGAAGGCTTGACGATCCGCGGCCCGCGCAAGATTTTCAACTCGATGACGGCCGCCGCGGGCATGCTCTATGCCCAGGCGCAGGACGCCTTCCGGCCCTATCACGACCTCACCTTCGAGCGCTTCTTCAAGCGCGAGCTGGATATCGAGGGTGTCGCCGCCATGGGCGCCGTGCTGGCCGAGGCGGGCGCCGATATCGCCGGTTGGCCCGACTACGCGGCCGAGGAAGGCCCTGCCGCGGTCCGGCACATCCAGACACAAGCGGAGGAAGACGGCGTGTTCGGCGTCCCCACCTTCGTCATCGACGGCGAAATCTTCTGGGGCCGCGAGCATTTGCCAGTGATCCAAGAAATGCTGACGGATTAAGCCGCCCGCAATTGCATTGCCGCGCAGGATTGCCCTACTCTCAACGCTGAACTCTTTCTCAGACCGATTGGACCTGACATGCCCGACTCCCTGCCGACAAATTCGAAGATCGTCGCCGCCTACCGCGAGCACACGCCGAAATCCGAAGAACGTGCCGGAGAGGCGCGTGAGATCTTCCCGAGCGGGCTGGTGCATGATTCACGCAAGCTCGACCCGTACGCCTTCTACGTCGACCGGGCGCAGGGCAGCCATAAGTGGGATATCGACGGCAACGAGTATGTCGACTATTTCGGCGGTCACGGTGCGCTGATCCTGGGGCACAACCACCCGACCGTACAGGCGGCGGCGCATGCGCAGCTCGACAAGGGCACCCATTTCGGCGCCTGCCACGAGCTAGAGGTGCGCTGGGGCGAATTGGTCAAGGAGCTGGTGCCCTGTGCCGAGCGGGTGCGGTTCACCTCTTCCGGCACCGAGGCGAACCTGATGGGGCTGCGCCTCGCACGCGCCTTCACCGGCAAGCCGAAGGTCGTCCGCTTCCTGGGGCATTTCCATGGCTGGCACGATCACGCGGCCTTCGGCGTCAGCAACCATTTCGACGGCAGCGCATCGCCCGGCGTGCTGGATGGCATCGCCGAGAACGTATTGCTCGCGCCGTCGGACGATATCGAAGCGACGCGCCGCATCTTCGAAGCGCATGACGATATCGGCGCCTGCATCCTGGAGCCGACCGGCGCCAGTTTCGGTCAGGTTCCGGTGACAAAGGAATTCATCACCGAGCTGCGTAAGATCACGGCCGCCCGCGGCGTCGTCTTGATATTCGATGAGGTCGTGACCGGCTTCCGGGTCGCCCCCGGCGGCGCACAGGAACATTTCGGCGTCACGCCGGATATGTGCAGCCTGGCCAAGATCCTGGCCGGCGGCCTGCCGGGCGGCGCCATCACCGGCCGCGAAGACATCATGGAACTGCTGGACTTCGAAGTCGCGGAGGAGAAAGGCTTCGAGAAAATCCAACATCAGGGCACCTACAACGCCAACCCGATGTCGGCCGCTGCCGGAATTGCCGCGCTGGAACTGATCAAGGCGGGCGGCGTCTGCGACACCGCCAGCGAGAGCGCCGCCAAGCTGCGCCGCATGATCAATGAAGGCTTCGAAGCGGAAGACGTGCCCTGGGCCTGCTACGGCGAACATTCGGGATTCTACATCTTCACCAACCCGAAGGGTCTCGACATCAAGCCGACGACCTTCAACCCGCTCGAACATGACCGGGAGACCATGAAAGGGTCGCGCACCGACTCGCTGGTCACCAAGCTGCTCCTCGGTATCATCGTCGGCGGCGTCGACA
>JAPPPC010000606.1:4485-7227 GCA_028817685.1 Rhodospirillaceae bacterium | reverse complement strand
CATGAATAGTTGATCCGGCACGGCGGTCAGCGATGGCGAGGGAAAGAATACACCCCGCCATTGTTCATATTCCCCCGGCCGGCGCCAGCGCCCCGGCTATTTCAGGAGATCAGTCGGAATTATCGCGGAAGACTTTCGTGTCGGGCAGTTCTTTGAACGAAGCCTGACAGGCCCCAAGGCGAAGCCTAATACCAGGATACCAGCCACAAGGCTCATTCTGCGTCGGATCAGCTGCATCACAATGTCTCCCGTGAGATGGCCGCCAGCGCGACCGTAAATCGATTAATCAGGAGATGGGCAGGCCGGACGAAAACTCAAGGTAAAGAGACACGTATATGGTTAACGGGCGCGGCGTTTCTCGCCCGCGAGACGCACCGCCTGCACGATTTCCGGATAGGCGCCGCAGCGGCAGAGATTGCCGGACAGGTAATGCTTGATCTCGTCGTCATCGGGATTCGGGTTTTCGTCCAGCAACTGTTTGGTCATCAGCACGAAGCCCGGCGTGCAGTAGCCGCATTGAAAGGCGCCGGTCTCGATGAAGGCCTCCTGCTCCGGGCTCAGTTCTTCGCCGTCGGCCAGCCCTTCCACCGTTTGGACGTCCGATCCGTCCGCGAACGCCGCAAGCGACAGGCAGCTCGTCACCGCGGCACCGTCGATCAGCACGGTGCAGCAACCGCACAGCCCCTGCCCGCAGCTTTCCCGCGCGCCGAACAGGCCGAAACTCTCCTGCAGCACTTCCGTCAGGTTCTGATGGGTGCCGACATCCGCCGTCACCGGACGGCCGTTCAGGGTGAAATTGATCGTATGCCGGCTCATCTCAATCCTCCTCCAACGGGGCGCCGCCTTTCGCACGCAGCGCGCGGTAGATCGCCTCCGCCGTGATGGGCATTTCCGCGATCCGCACGCCGACGGCATCCTCGATCGCGTTGGCGATCGCGGGCGACACGCCGAAGGTGCCGGATTCGCCGGCCCCTTTGGCGCCGAACGGTCCGTTATGCTGTTCCGCTTCGATCATCCCGTTTTCCATTATCACTGGCATGTCGAAGATACCCGGCACCTTGTAGTCGGCCAGTGACGGGTTGGTCAGTTGTCCGTTCTCCAGGATCATCCGCTCCGTCGTCGTGAATCCGAGCTGCATGACAGCGGCCCCGGAAAGCTGGGTTTCCACGACGGCAGGATTTATCGGCTTGCCCACGTCGCAGACATTGATCATGCGCAGGATCGTGAACTGACCGGTTTCCGTATCGACTTCGACTTCCGCCCCCGTCGCGCCGATCATCCAGAACGGCGTGGCGTTCGGCGACAGACCCGTCTCCGGATCGGTCGGCGCGTAATCCGGCTTGAAATTCGCGGTGCCGACGATCGTACCCGCACGCATCCCGAACTTCTTTATGAAGAGTTCCGGCAGCGGCGCGTTCGACCCTTCCGGCATCCCGACCTCTTCGGCCATCGCAACGAGTTTTTCCTTGGCATCCGCGGCGGCGAGTCTGACCGCGTGGCCCATATGAAACGTCGAACGGGAGCCCAGGGTGGACATGTCGTAGGGGGTCACGTCGGTGTCGGGATTGACGACCCGGATCCGGTCGAGCGGGATGTCCAGGACCTCAGCGGCGATCTGCGCCATCGCCGTGTCCGAGCCCTGTCCCATATCGACCGTGCTGCAATAGACGATGACGCTGCCATCGGCGTTGACACTGACGATGGCGCTGGAGGTGGTCGGTGAAATCGAGGCCTTGAACCCGATCGCAACGCCGCGGCCGCGCCGTTTCGTCCCCGCGCCCTTATCGAAGGGCCGGTCCCAGCCGAGCCGCCGCGCGGTCTCGTCAAGCACCGGTTCGAACTCGCCATCCTTGACGATCGTGCCGACCGCCTGCGGCCGGCCGTCGCGCAGGATATTGCGCTTGCGGAAATCGATTGGGTCGATGCCGAGCTCGCGCGCGATGATGTCCGTGTGGCTTTCATAGGCCCAGACGAGCTGCGGGATGCCGAAACCGCGCAGGGCGCCGGCGGGCGGGCGATTGGTGTAGAGGGCAAAGGAGTCGATATCGATATTATCGATATCGTACGGCCCGGCAGCGGTGAAGCCGGATTTCTGCGTCACCCGAGGCCCGATATCGGCATAGGCACCGCCATTCCACCAGACCTCGCACTTACGGCCCACGATCCGACCGTGATCATCGACGGCGCTGCGGATACGGAAGGTGCTGGGGTGTTTGGTGATGGTATAGAACTGCTCTTCCATGGTCTGTGCCACCCGCACCGGACGGTGCGCCAGCATCGACAACGCCAGGGCCAGCGCCTCCACCTTCACATAGACCTTCGCCCCGAATCCGCCGCCGAGATGGCCCGTGCGTACCCGGACATTACTCTCCGGCCAACCGAGCAGCCGAGACAGCTCGTAGCGCACGAAGGACGGGCTTTGCGTCGAGGAATGAATGGTCGCCCGGTCTCGCGCCACGTCGGCGATGGCGACCATCGGCTCAAACGGCGTGTGCATGGTCTGCTGGGTGCGAAACGTATGCTCGAATACATGCGCCGCATCCGCGAAGGCCTTGTCCGCATCGCCCAGCCGCAGATGGAAATCGAGCGCCACATTAGTGTCGCGGCGGCCCGACAGATGTTTCAAATCGGCGAAGGTGCCCGCGGGTTTCAGTTCTTCATGTACGATCGCTTCGGAATCCAGCGCCTCGATCTCGTCATAGACCGCCGGCAATTCCTCATAGTCCACGACGATAAGCCGCG
>JAPPPC010000606.1:0-4475 GCA_028817685.1 Rhodospirillaceae bacterium | reverse complement strand
CCGGCACTTCCTCCTACTCCACGACGATACGCCGCGCCGCGCGGTCCGCGATATGCGAGTCGGCCGCCAGGACCGCCGCCACCGGTGCACCGAAATGGCGAACCTTGTCGAGCGCCAGGATCGGCTGATCGTGAAAGGCCGGCCCGTAATAGGGCTCCGGCAGGACGGTCTTCACGTCCTCGCCGGTCACCACCATATGCACGCCCGGCATCGCGGCCGCCGCGCTGACATCGATCGAGTTGATGCGGCCATGACCGATCGGACTGCGATGGATCTTGGCGTGCAGCATCGAGGGCAGCCGCAGATTGTAGATATAGTCGGCCCGGCCGGTGACCTTGGCGTGACCTTCGAGACGGCCGTAGGATTGTCCGACCGTCGTGGTGCTGGTCTCTGCCATCAGGCTTCCCTCCCCGTCGCCTGCCGGATCGCGCGTCCGGTGAAAACGCGGATCAGTTCGCGCTTGTAGGCCGCCGAGCCGCGCGCGTCGCTGTGAACCTCCGCTTCCGCGGCTGCCGCCTCGCCGGCTCTGTTTAAGGCCGCGTCGCTCAGCGCCTCACCTTGCAGTGCCGTTTCGACCGACGTTAGCCGCCGCGGCGTGTCCGTTGCCGCCCCGATCGCGACCCGGGCACCCGAAACGCGATCGCCCTGCATGTCGAGAGCGACTGCGATACCCAGCGCCGGCCAATCGTCGGCGGAACGGGTCGTGTGTTTCATGTAGGCGGCGTGCGCCGCGGTAGCGGGCACGTTTACTTCCACGATCAATTCGTCCGGCGCCAGCGCTGTTTCCAGATAGCCCTGGAACAGGTCTTCTACGGCGATCGTCCGCTCGCCATTCGGTCCCGCGATCACAAGCGTCGCCCCGAGTGCAATCAGGACCGGCGGCAGATCGAGATGCGGATCGCCATGCGCCAGATGTCCGCCCAAACGCGCGACGTTGCGCACCCGGACGTTGGAGAGGCGCCGCATGGTACGCGCGATAACCGGCGCGCGTTCGGCCACCACCGGCAACATTTCAAGCTGCCGTAAGGGCGTGACAGCGCCGATGCGCAGCCCGCCATCCGCCGTCGCCGCGACCTCCGAATAACGAGGTTCGATCCCGCGCAGGCTGATCAGCTTCTGCGGCTCGTACAGCCCCATCTTCATCATCAGCATCAGCGCCGTGCCCCCCGCGATCGGCCGTATTGCCGTATCGTTGGGATCCAGCAGCGCGATCGCCTCCGCCAGGCTCGCCGGCTGGGCCAGTTCGAATGGCGTCAAAGCAACCCTCCCCTTCCTATTCCGGTGCGATACTAGCGACCGCCACCGGGCGCGTCGAACAGCCCGTGCGACACCCCGCCGACTTGCACCCGCGGGTTGGGTCGGCTACCCCATTCGCAGGCATTTCGGGGTTGACGGCATGACGGCACAAGAACGGAAAGCGGATTACGACGTCCTGATCATCGGCGCGGGCATCGCGGGCATGTACATGCTGCACCGGCTGCGCGAGATCGGGCTGACGACGCGGGTGCTGGAGGCCGGCACCGATGTGGGCGGAACCTGGTATTGGAACCGCTATCCCGGCGCGCGCTTCGATTCCGAGAGCTATAGCTACGGTTATTCCTTTTCCAAAGAGCTGCTCGAGGAATGGGAGTGGAGCGAGCATTTTTCGCCGCAGCCGGAAAACCTGCGCTACTGCAACTTCGTCGCCGACAAGTTCGATCTGCGCCGTGACATGGATTTCAACAGCAAGGTCACGGCCGCCCATTTCGACAATGACGCCAACCTGTGGACGCTGGAGACCGAGGACGGCAGGCACCGCACCGGCCGCTTCCTGATCACCGCGATCGGCGTGTTCGCCAAGCCGATGATGCCGGCGATCGACGGTATCGATAGCTTCAAGGGCGAGGCCTATCACACCGCCACCTGGCCGCACGACCCCGTCAGTTTCGCGGGCAAGCGGGTCGGCGTGATCGGCACCGGGGCCACCGCCGTGCAGCTCATTCAGGAAGTCGCCAAGACGGCGGCCCACCTGATCGTGTTCCAGCGCACGCCGAACTGGTGCGCGCCGCTGCACAACCGGCCGATCACGGCGGAAGAGCAGCAGGAGATCAAGGCGAGCTACGACGAGATCTTCGAGAAATGCCGCGCCTCCTATGCCGGTTTCATGCATGACTCAGACCGACGCCGCGCCTTGCAGACCGACGCGGCGGAGCGCGAAGCGTTCTACGAAAAACTCTATGGCGAGCCGGGATTCGGCATCTGGATGGGCAATTTCCGCGACGTGCTGGTCGATGAGGAGGCCAATAGAACGATCAGCGAATTCGTGGCCCGCAAGATCCGCGAACGGGTGGACGATCCGGCCATAGCCGACAAGCTGGTGCCGACCAATCACGGCTTCGGCACAAGGCGCGTGCCGATGGAGACGCGCTACTACGAAGTCTACAACCAGGACAATGTGCGGCTGGTCGATTTGCGCGAGACGCCGATCGAACGGATCACCGAAACGGGCATCGAGACGTCGGCGGATGCGCACGAATTCGACATGATCGTCTACGCAACCGGCTTCGATGCGGTGACCGGCGGTTATTCGCAGATGGATATTCGCGGAACCGGCGGGCAGGCGCTGACCGACAAATGGGCGGACGGGGTGCGCACCTTCCTCGGCCTGCAGGTCGAAGGCTTCCCCAACATGTTCACCCTGGTCGGCCCGCACAACGCGGCCAGCTTCTGCAACATCCCGCGCTGCATCGAACAGAATGTCGACTGGATGGCCGATCTGATGGCCAAGGTGAAAGCGGACGGGCTCGCCCGTGTGGAGAGCACGGCGGACGCCGAAGAGGAGTGGACGGCGCATGTCCATCTGATGGCGCAGCGTATGCTGTTCAGCAAGACCAACAGCTGGTTCACCGGCATCAATTCCAACCTCGAAGGCCGCGACCAGCGCTCGGTCCTGCTTTACGCCGGCGGCGCGCCCGGCTACCGCGACAAGTGCGACGAGGTCGCCGCGGCGGGCTATGCCGGGATGGTGCTGCGCTAAACGCGGCCAGGCCTCTTCGCGAGGCCGTTCGCTTTAAAAAGTTGCAGCAATTTGAATAAAATTGTTACCATCAACGAATTCGTTAACAATTTCTTATGGTTAACAAAAAATGAGCCGATTTACGTTTTTTATATTACCCCTCCTTATCCCCGCCATAACCGCCGTCGCCAGCGCCCGGGCCGACGTCTGGACATCGCACACCCGCGTCGCCGACGGGACGGTGAATTGCATGGTCTCCGACACCGCCAGCAGTGAAAGGTCCGGCCATGTCCATTTCCTGTGGACGAAACCGCGCAACGGCGCGCCTTACTGGAAAGCCGCCGTTGGGATCATTCCGGAATACGACCCCATTCCCGTGATGGCTTACTACGACCGGGTGACCGATTATCAGGAACTGACGGTCGGAGGCCGCACGTTCGCTGCACGGGATCGCGCGTTCTCGAACAAAGAGGCGCTGGAAATCATCTCAACCCTGAAACAGGCGCAATCCTTCTCCTACGCCTTCGACGGTTTCGTATGGCGCGACCAGGCGTCCCTCGCGACCGGCAACTTCGCGCAGGCGATCGAAGGCTGCGAGCGAACCAGCGGTTAGCGGTTATACCGTCGGTCCGTCCCCGGCGACGGTGGTCCGGACCATATAGCGTTTCTCCGCCGCACTCTCGAACGGCGTCGCGCGGTGCAGGACGGCGCGGTTGTGCCACATCACCAGATCGTGCGGCTGCCAAACATGGCTGTAGATGAAGCGGTTCTGCGCCGCGAACGCCATCAGTTCATCGATCAACGCCCGGCCCTCTTCCTCGGCCATCCCTTCGACGGCGGCGCAATGCGCACCGAGATAGAGCGACTTTCCATGGGCGCCGTGATCCAGCACCATGGCCTGCCGCACCGGCGGCAACGCCGTCCGTTCTTCGGCCGTCACCAGATGCGGCGCGATCTTGGCGCGGCCGTAGGCGAAATTGTGAATACCGACCCGCCCTTCGATACGCCGCTTCAATGCTTCGGGCAGCGCGGCATAGACCGCCCGCATCGAAATGAATTCGGTATTCCCACCCGATGGCGGCAAAATCCGCGCCGAAAGCAAGGACGCGCGCGCGGGGACGGGTTTGAACGAGCTGTCCGTATGCCAGTGCTGATTGGCCTTGTTGTTCAGCACCTGGCGGCCCTGCGGCGGTTCGATTTGCCCGTCAGCCCCGATATTGGTCAGCACGATCAGAGCGCTGCCGGCGCCGGGTGTACCGACCTTCGTCGTCTCCAGCGACCCGAAACACTTGCTGAAAGCAATCTGCTGAGCGTCGGTGATGTCCTGACCGCGGAAAACCAGCACCAGATCCCGCTCGAACGCCGCCTCGATAGCAGCCATGGCGTCCCCCGACGGCGCTGACGACAGGTCGAGACCGGTGACTTCCGCGGCGAAGAGCGGCTGTAGAGGCTTGATGCTAACCATGGGCAGGTTATACGA
>JAPPPC010000903.1 GCA_028817685.1 Rhodospirillaceae bacterium | reverse complement strand
GTGCCGGCCGGCCGGAGGGCGTCTATTACATGGAGCGCCTGATGGATACCGCGGCGCGTGAATTGGGTATCGACCGGGTCGAACTGCGCCGGCGCAACATGGTCCGGCCGGACGAGATACCCTATGACGCGGTCTCCGAACTGACCTATGACAGCGGTGACTTTCCGGCTGTGTTGGATGATGCGCTCGACGCCGCCGACTGGGACGGGTTCGAGGCACGGCGTGCGGCGTCGGCAGCCGACGGCAAATTGCGCGGCCTGGGTCTCGCCAGCTATCTGGAGGTGACGGGCCCGCCGGCGCGCGAGATGGGGGGGATCCGTTTCGAGGAAGACGGTACTGTCACCATGGTGTCCGGCTCGCTGAACTACGGGCAGGGCCATCATGTCACCTTCGCGCAGATCCTGACTGCGACGCTTGGCATTCCAATCGACCGCTTCAACCTGCTTCAGGGTGACAGCGACGCGCTGATCGCCGGTGCCGGAACCGGTGGCTCGCGCACTGTGATCTCGGCAGGCACGGCGCTGCTGCATGCGGCAGATCAAGTCATAGAAAACGGCCGCGCCATCGCCGGCCATGTGCTTGAGGCGGCGGTTGCCGATATCGAATTTGTAGCCGGCCAGTTCACCGTCGCAGGGACGGACCGGACGATCTCGATCCTCGATCTGGCAGAACGCGCGCGCGCCGGTCTGCCCGACGATCTGCCGCCAGGCCTCGACGCGGAGCTGGCCGAGGATACGCCGCCATCGGCCTTTCCCAATGGCTGCCACATTGCCGAAGTCGAGATTGAGCCGGAGACCGGTACGGTGCGCGTCGACCGCTACGTCATCGTCGATGATTTCGGCACTCTGATTAACCCGATGCTGGTCGAGGGCCAGGTGCATGGCGGTGTGATCCAGGGTTTGGGTCAGGCCTTGATGGAAGACACCGCCTACGATGCCGAAGGTCAGCTGGTCTCGGGTTCCTACATGGATTACACGATGCCGCGGGCCGACGATTTGCCGGTCTTCGAGTTCCGTTCCCATCCGGTACCCGCAACCAGCAACCCGCTCGGCGCGAAGGGTTGTGGGGAGGCCGGGTGTACAGGCGCTCTCCCGGCGATCATGAACGCCATCGTGGATGTCCTGGCGCGCGAGACCGGTGCCAGCCATATGGACATGCCGGCTACGCCGGAACGGGTGTGGGCTGCACTGCGGCGTGATTGAGGCGCCGGGTCCGGCAGCGTAAGCGTCAGCTGCCCGCGCCGACGGCGCCCCAATAGCGTTTGACGTGTTGCCACATCAGCCGGTCGTGGCGGCTCTGCAAGCAATGCCGCACGGAATAGCCGCCGAGTTGAACGACCCGGTCTCGCCAACAGGCGGCGTACTCTTGCTTTGCCCGCTTTATCCGGTCATCCGGGGCATCGCGCAGCACGGTATCGGCAGCGTTGCGCCACAGGCTTTGCCGGGCGTCAGGCCGTCGATCGATCTGATCCGGCAACGCGTTAATGAGGCCGTTCAATGCCTGCACGCGCGCAACGTCATACTGTCCGCGATCGACGATCTTGGCACCCAACTGGCGCAGCGGTCCGGCGGCGATCCGCTTGTCCTGCTCGGTTTGCGGATTGTCATCGCCTGCGACCGGATGCGGGAACAGCGTAATTTGCTCTCCCACGGCAATCGCCGCCTTCCGGGCGCCCAGCGCGGTAAGACGCGATTGTGCGACCGAAATGGTCACCGCCGTATGGCCGCTGCGTGCGGCGGTGATGCGAATATGATCAGCCGCCGGAATGCGCTGCGTCTTTCCGTCTTGCTTCGTTAAGACGAGGGTCAATTGGCTCCCCGCGGCTAGACGGTACGGATCGCCCGACCGGGGCAATTCGCGTTCCTCTTGAAGACAAAAGGTCGAAAACTCCGCGCGGCATATCGCACCGTCGCAGTGCAAGGCCGTCGCGCCCTTGGTCTCAAGCAGCGCAAGGGCCTGGGTTGCAGCGTGACCGGTTCCCGCCAGAAACATACCGGCGCTCGATGCCGCGAGGGCAACAATCAGTCTGGGAAGGCGTGGCATGCTCAGAACCTCCTAGGAAAGGTGGTGTCGAGGGGTGCGTACGCGAGTGGTTGAGTCTGCTCGCGGCAGTGCGCGAAGTCAAATCACGTCGGTTTAAACGGCATAAACGCCTCGGAATGATTTCGGGGTACATTTCGGAAAAGAAATTTTTTGAGCTCAAACAGGTGTCGGCAGGATACAATTGCCCGGTTGATATGCCTGGGGAGGAGGCGCAAGCGATGCCGGTTAATTTCGGGAATCTTCGAATTCTGGTAGTCGACAGCGATCAGGAGTTGCGCAATCTGACGCGGGATATGCTGGATACGATCGGAATTTCTCAGGTCTATACCGTCAGTGACGGTGGCCGCACATTTGGGGAGTTGCGAGACCGCGAATTCGATATGGTCATCCTGGAACGGCAGATGGAACCGGTCGGTGGGATCGATTTGACACGGATGATTCGAACGGCGTCGGACAGCCCCGATCCGCATGTTCCCATCTTGATGGTCACGGCGGCACCGAGCCTGCAGGATGTGACCGAAGCGCGCGACGTCGGTGTCTCGGAGTTCCTGATCCGGCCCTTCTCCGTCGACAGTTTGCGAAGCCGTGTTGCCGCAATTATCAACAATCCGCGCGCGTTCATTCAGGTGGAGAGTTATTTCGGACCGGACCGCCGACGCGTGAACAAGGAATTCAAAGGCGAGGACATGCGTGGCCGCAAGTCCTGACCGGAAAATCGAAAGCGAAGAACTATGGAAAGTACGAAACGGGCTGGCCCTCTGACGGGGCTGCGCGTCTTGGAGGTTGGCCACTTTATCGCTGCGCCCTTCGGCACGCGGCTGTTGGGCGATCTTGGCGCTGACGTCATAAAGATCGAGCCGCCGGCGGGCGACCCGGTGCGGCAGTGGGGTACCCATATCGATGGCAATTCGCCCTGGTGGTCGCAGCACGGCCGCAACAAACGTTGCATCACCTTGAATTTGAAGCACCCCAAGGCGAAGGAGATCGTGCTCGGCCTCGCCGCCAAGAGCGACGCCGTGGTGGAGAATTTTCGCCCGGGTCAGTTGGCACGCCTCGGCCTCGGGCCTGACGTGCTGCGTGAAGCCCGTGCGGATCTCGTTATCGCGCATGTATCGGGATATGGGCAGGACGGTCCCTACCGCGATAAGGCCGCGTTCGGTGTGATTGGTGAATCGGTGGGTGGGTTGCGCCATCTCAGCGACCACGCGCCGGGCATGTCGGATCTGCCGCCGGTTCGGGTCGGTGTCAGCATTGGCGATTCGATTGCCGGCCTTTACGCGGCGTTTGGCGTGATGGCGGCGTTGTGGCAGCGCGATCGCCAGGGTGGCGATGCGCGAGCGCGGAGCCTCGATGTGGCGCTCAGCGAATCCGTCCTCAGCATGATGGAGGGCATGCTGCCGGAGTACGGAGTGATGGGGGATATCAAGCAACCGACCGGCTCACGCATCGCCACGGCCGCGCCGACCAGCGGTTATTTGGCGAAGGACGGCAAGTGGGTCCTGATCGCCGGCAATTCCGACCCGTTATTCGCACGGCTGTCGAAGGCGATGGGCCAGCCGGACTTGCCGCAGGATGCGCGCTTCCGGGACAACCGGTCACGGGTCGCAAATGTCGAGGATCTCGACACGATCATCGGGGACTGGACGCAGCAGCACGATGCGGACGCGCTGCTGGCCATTCTGGCCGATGCCGACATTCCGAGTTCGCTCGTCTACACCGCGGAAGATATCGCGGCGGACCCGCAATACCGGCACCGCGGCATGGTGCAAGAGGTCGAAGATCCGTTGTTCGGACAGGTCTTGCAGGCCGGAATTGTGCCAGGCGTGCCGGAAGATCCCGGCCGTGTCCGCTGGCCCGGCCCGAAAATCGGCGCGCATAATGAAGAGGTGCTGGGCGAACTGCTCGGCATGACCGCAGCGGACGTTCAAGGCCTGCGCGATCAAGAAGTCATCTAACCGGCAAGGATATGCGATGAGCGAGGGCGAAGAACGTCCGGTCCAGGGCGGCCAATTCGAAATGGGGTGGGGTAGCGACGTGATCGCGCAGATGTTGCGCGATTTTGGTATCGACTACATCACGCTCAACCCAGGGGCCAGCTATCGTGGGTTCCATGACAGCTTGGTGAACTATCTCGGCAACCGCGATCCGCAGATGCTCGTCGCCATGCATGAAGAGCATGCGGTTGCCATTGCGCATGGCTATGCAAAGGTCACCGACAAACCGATGGCGGTCGCGGTACACAGCAATGTCGGGCTGATGCATGCGACCATGGCGATCTTCAACGCGTGGTGCGACCGGGTGCCGATGCTGATTCTCGGTGCAACCGGACCGGTGGATGCCGCGCAGCGCCGGCCCTGGATCGAATGGATTCACACTGCAAAGGATCAGGGCGCGCTGATCCGCGATTACGTGAAATGGGACGACCAGCCAGGCTCGCCGGAAGCGGCCGTGGAATCGATGCTGCGCGCGTGGCAGATCACCCGCACCGCGCCGAACGGGCCGGTCTATGTCTGCATGGATCTGGGCGTACAGGAACAACAGTTCGACGTGCCGATCGCGATCCCGGATGTGGGCCGGTACGAGCCGGGCGGCGATCCGGCACCGGCACCGGCCGATCTGGCGCGGGCTGTCGAATTGCTCGCAAATGCGGAGCGCCCGCTCATCTTGGCCGGCAAGGGTTCACGCGATGCCGATGCCTGGGCTGACCGCATCCGCCTGGCCGAACGGCTCGATGCGCGGGTGCTGACCGACTTGAAAGCCGGTGCGGCCTTCCCGACCGACCACGCGCTGCACCCGCTGCCGCCGATCAAGCGGCCGAGCAAGGCGGCGTGCGCGATGATTGCCGAGGCGGACATGATCCTCGCGCTGGAATGGATCGATCTGGCCGGAACGTTCAAGCAGGCTTTGGGGCAAACCGAGAGCGAGGCGACGCTGATCAACTGCACCGTCGATTCTTATCTGCACAATGGCTGGTCGATGGATCATCACATCCTGCCGGCTGCCGATATCCGCTTGCTGTGCCGGCCGGACAGTCTGGTCCCGGCACTCCTCGAGGCCCTTGGTGAAGGTGATCGACAAGCCGCTTGGGGTACGATCGAGGCCGAACCGCCCGAGCGCTCAGGGGGCGACGCGCTCGACTATCAGGATATCGCCGATGCGCTGACCGCCGCGTTGGGAGATCGCAAGTCGACCATCACCGGCGTGCCGATCGGCTGGCCTGGGTACGCCTGGCCGATCAACGAGCCGCTAGACTATTTGGGCAGCGATGGCGGGGCCGGTATCGGATCTGGGCCGGGCATCGCGATCGGCGCGGCCCTGGCACTAAAAGGGAGCGGACGTGTGCCCGTCGCGATCCTCGGTGACGGCGATACGACGATGGGGATCAATGCGCTGTGGACGGCGGCAAAGTACCGGATCCCGTTGCTTATCGTCGTTGCCAACAACCGCTCTTACTTCAACGACGAACTGCACCAGGAACGCATCGCCCGCACGCGCAGCCGGCCGGAGGAAAACCGCTGGATTGGGCAACGTCTCGAGGACCCCGTCCCGGATATCCCCGCATTGGCTCGCGGTTTTGGCTGGGCGGCCAGCGATGCGGTGGCGACGAAGGACGACCTGACGCAGGCGATGACTGACGCTGTGGCCACCGTCGCCGCTGGCGGCCAGGCGCTGGTCGATGTCCACATAATGCGTGGCTACGATCCCACCGTGGTCAATCCCGGCGGGATGGATAAGAGCGGATAAATCCGAAGTTCTAATCCAAGAACTTCATGTCGGCCGCTTTCTCAATGCAAGGCGTCGAGTTGTCCATCTTGGCATCCGGTCCCTGGTCGTGCAGATGGGTCTGCAACATGCCGCGGACTAGGTTGGCAACTAGCATCGGTGCGCCGCATTTGACGCCGAGCTGCGTTGCCAAGGTGACGTCTTTCAGCATTAGAGCCATGCCGAAATCGGATGTCGGTTGACCTTCCAGCATTTTCGGGAAGGCGCCTTCCGTGGTGCTGTTGCGGCCGGAACTCTTGTTGATCACCTCGGTCATCTTGGCGAGCGACAGGCCGTATTTGCGGCCCATTGCGGCGGCCTCCAGTGCCGCCATGCGGTTGCACGCTGCAATCGTGTTGTTGACCAGCTTGATTACGTGGCCGCTGCCGATTTCGCCGCAATGGAAAACGTTGGGGCTGATCGACTCATAGACCGGCTTGACCTTCTCGAAGGTTTCCATCGGCCCCGCGGCGATGATGGCGATTGTGCCTGCATTTGCGCCGGCCGGGCCACCGGACACCGGCGCATCCACCATGGTGATGCCCTTTTCCGCGAGCTCCGCGGCCATGGCGCGGGTCTCGTCCGGGTCGCCGCTGGTCTGATCGACGACGATCTTGCCGGGCTCCAACCCTTCGATCAGGCCGCCTTCGCCGAAGATCGCTTCGCGCACATCCGCCGATCGCGGCAGGCACAACAGGACGACGTCGCATTCCCGTGCCATCGCTGCCGGGCTCTGTGCCGGGATCGCCCCGTTCTTTGCAAAGTCCGATACGACGTCCGGCCGCAAGTCGTAAACCCGAAGCTTGTGCGACAGCATCAGTCGCCGCGCCAGCGCCCCGCCCATGGCGCCCAATCCGATATAGCCCAGTTCCATCTCCGATCCTCCCTGTAGATGATTTGCACGCCACTATAGGGGGCGATGGCAACGCCGCAAAAAAAGCCGCCCTATCGGTTTAAGCACCTCTGTTATGCAGGGCTTTTTCAATCTCCTGACGCATATCGTCGACTGTTGCGGCATCGACATCCTGTCCGGCAAAGCATGAAGTGTTCACCAATCCGGTCAGTTTGGTGATCGGCGCTTGTGGCAGAACGGCTTCAAGATCGGACGCCCGCTCGTTCGGCGTTTCGGCTTCGTCGAACGCATGCCCGTGGTCGCAGGCGACTGTTACCAAGCGGCGATACAGTTCGAAAGTCTCCCGCTGGCCGTCGGTTCCCGTCGATCGGGGCGACATCACCGTCCGGGAACTTTTGCGGCGCCGTGAAGCCATTCCCCGGACGAGCCGAGCCGCATCCCCAACAAACGGAATGGAATCATCGGCCGTCCCCCGGTCGAGCTTTTGTCTTTCGTCCAAATCGTCGCTCGGGCCGAGATAGAATCGATAGATCAGATAAGCGAGAAAGATGACAATCGCCAGAATTGCCCAGCCCTGCCATTCGATATCGATGGCGCTGGCATTGGGATCGTATTCGCGGCGGCCCAGACCCTCCAAAGATGACAGCGGGTCCGGACCCTCTCTGAGACTGGAATCTTTGCCAATTATCGGGTTGAAAATTCTGCTGACCGCCCAGAGATATCCATCTCGGAGTACTTCCAGGGGCCACCGAAAGACCGTTACGACAACGGTCCACAGCCCGCGGCTGACGCTGTCGCCGACCGCGCCTGCTGCCGCGCCGAAACCGACGACAAACAGAACCGTGAAGGCGGCGAGGCGCAGCCGAAACGATGAGGCCGCGAGTCCGCCGCCGAAGCGATTGACGGCCAGCGCAGCGAGACCAGCGACAAGGAATGGCCACAGCAGGTTGCCCACCTGCAAATCGCGCCCACTGCCGACCTCCACGATCATGGCCAAGACGAACCATGCGATCCCGAAGCGAAAGCGCCGGACCAGCCGCTGTGTGAGGTCTTTCTCCATCAGCATGCTTGCCGCATGGAACCAGAGATAGGCGCTTGCCAGAAATGCGAAGCCGATGCGGAGAGCTTCCGAAACGCCGTATCGTCCCTGCAGGATTGCCGCCAGCCAATCCATGTCCGTCATGCCGGCCACGGCGCCATAGGACACAATAAACCCCACACCACCATACAGGGTCAGCGTCCCGGAACCCGACGCGGTGAATCGATTTACGGTGTGGAAAACGAGCGTCCCGACCGTCAAGACGCCGAAAATAATCGGCCAAGGTAGCGGCGAGGTCGCCTGATAGGCGATAAAGCCGATGATGGCGAAGCCTGCGAACATCGAGGCGCTGTCCGCTATCAGAATCGCCGTGCGCAGGAACAGGGCGGAGAGATTAGGCATTCACCGCCTCCCGAGTCGGGTATTCCTCTAACGTCACGGCGGCGGTGAGGAGGGGCCGAAAATCCCTGATATCGAGCCTTGCGGCGCGTGGCGTTGCGCCCGGTCCGACAAACAGAGTTACGGTCGGATTGCCACGGCTTTGCAGCGCGCGCAGCATCGCTTCGGTCGGCGGATCGAAGTTCGCCGTTACGCAAACCACCGTGGCGCCGAACGGTATCGACTTCGCCCCGATCTTCTCGATCAGGCCGGGCATGTCCTGGGTGGTTGCCGAGCCGGCAACCGCCAAGGTTTCCAGAACGACCGGTAGTTGGCTCGACCCGCGTCCGGGCGGGATGTAGGGACGCACCCGTTCGCTCCGTGGAACACCGTTACAGATCAGACCGATTTGGTAACCGCGCTTGGCACAGTCGGCTGCCACCGAAGCCGCCGCCACGACAGTTCGTTCGAGGAACGGACCGCGTGCGCCCGAGAGTGCAGCACGGCGGATATCGCACTCGGCGATCAAGACGACGCTTTGCGTCACCGTGCGGTCGAACAATCGGACAAACGGTTCGCCCCGCCGCGCCGTCGCTTTCCAGTCGATATGCCGCGCCGGCTCGCCGCTCCGGTATTCGCGCAGACCGTTCGGACGCATTGCGTCGTCCGCGCCCCAAACGCGGTTGGTGGCATCGCCCAAGGGCTGCGCCGAGGGCAACCGTAGCGCGGGCAGGGGTACAATTCTCGGATACACCGTGAAGTCCGGTTGCAGCACATCGATGGTGCGATCGTTTGTATAGAACGCGAACAGATCGCCGCTGCGCAAATGTGTCGGCGTAAAGCGATACCGGCCCCGCCGGGCTGCGTACAAGCGGTGACGCACCGTGATGCTCTGGTGGGGGCCGAGCGCCGTGGCCAACACGATATTCGTCCCGTTCAGGTGTGGGCGTGTCTCGCCACCGGTTTCATGTACCGTTAGCCCCTCCGGCACGAATTCCGTGATACCGATCCATGGGACGGGCAGGGCCTTACGGTTTTCCACCGTGAGGGAGAGTTCGAAGGATTCGCCCTCGAAAACGCGGCTGTAAGTCGTCCGGTATTCGGTCTCGATATCGAACAGCGACCATCGAACCCAGACGCGGCCGATCAGCGACAGAACCGCAACCGTCGCGCCAAGTGCGATGAGCGAGGGACGATCGACGAGGACTCCCAGCAGCACCACAACGGCCATAACCGCCATGATCACATCGGAGACGCGCGCATTCGCCTGCATGTCAGGTTGCCAGAGGAACCGGCGTTTCGCTTAGAATTTCGGCAAGCACCGCCGCGCTGGTCTGACCCCTCAGCTCTGCCGACGCATCGAGGATCAGACGATGGCCCAACACGGGTATGGACATCGCCTTCACATCGTCCGGCAGCACATGGTCGCGGCCGGCGATCCCGGCCCAGGCCTGCGCACTCAGTTGCAAGGCAAGCGCCCCGCGTGGACTGATTCCAAGACGGATCGCCTCATGCGCCCGGGTCCGCTCCACCAACGTGAGGATGTATTCGCGTACCATCGGCTCGACGTGGATTGCAGACACTGCGTCCGACAGCGCGGCGATCTCCATCGCGTCGGCGACGGGGTTCAGCGCGGTACCCTGCGCTCTCCCATGGAACCGTTCGAGCATTTCGAGACCCTCTTCCCGGCTCGGGTAGCCCATGGAGACGCGCAATAGGAAACGGTCGAGCTGCGCTTCCGGTAGCGGAAAGGTACCCTCCATTTCGACGGGGTTGAGTGTCGCCAGTACGATGAAGGGTTGCGGCAGGTCCATCGTCGCCCCGTCCACGGAAACCTGTCGCTCCTGCATGGCTTCCAGCAATGCCGACTGGGTCCGCGGTGTGGCCCGATTTATCTCGTCGGCAAGCAGGATTTGGCTGAAGATCGGCCCCGGCTTGAAGGCCAACTCCGCCGTCTCCGTCACATAGGCATTGAAACCTATCAGATCGGCTGGCACCAAATCCGGTGTGAACTGAACACGCCGAAAGTCGTAATCCAACGAGGCTGCGAGTGCCTTTGCCAGCGTGGTTTTGCCGGTGCCCGGCACATCCTCGATCAGGACATGCCCGCGGCACAACAGCGCCACGGCGATCATATCAATGGACTGCTGCTTGCCGACGATGATGTTTTGAACGTTTTCGCGAATGCGCGATGTAAATGCCTGGATGCTGGACAAAATCTTCCTCTCGAACACGTGCGGCGCATCATGTCGGCGCGGTTCGGTCTTGTCTAGGAATCGGCGGCGATGTCTCTAGGTCCGAAATACGCCTATAGAGAGCGCCGGTTTTGCGCTGTTTCTTTCGTCCGGCTAGGCTGTCGAGCAATCGCGGGCAGAGAATGGAGCAGCGCATATGTCGGAACGGGCGTCATTGGTCATTCGCGGCGGAACGGTCGTCGACGGATCGGGAGGCGATCCGATCGAGGCGGACGTGGCAGTGCGCGGTGGTACGATCGCGGCGGTTGGCAAGGGGCTGCCGAGGGGTGACTGCGAAATCGACGCTTCCGGCAAGCTGGTGACACCGGGTTTTGTCGATGTGCATACCCATTACGATGCGCAGGTGACTTGGTCGAATCGGATCACGCCCTCTTCCTGGAACGGGGTCACGACCCTGATGATGGGCAATTGCGGCGTTGGGTTCGCACCCTGCAAGCCTGATCAGCGCGACATGCTGATCGAGCTGATGGAAGGCGTCGAGGATATTCCCGAAGTTGTGCTGACCGAAGGTCTGCCCTGGAATTGGGAGAGCTTCGAAGACTATCTCAATGCGCTTGACGCGCGGCAATACGATCTGGATGTGGTGGCGCAGGTGCCGCACGCGGCGGTGCGTACCTATGTAATGGGTGAGCGGGCGTTGGCGCATGAGCCGGCCAATGCGGAAGACCGCGCGCAGATGGCGAAAATTGCCGCTGCCGGGATCGAGGCCGGGGCGCTCGGCTTTTCCACCTCGCGTACCATCAATCACAAGACGCTGGCCGGAGAACACACACCGACCCTGAAGGCGGAAGCGGCTGAGCTGATCGAGATCGGCGCGGCGGTTGGCGAAACGAAGTCCGGCTGGCTGCAGGTCATCTCCGACTTCGACGATCAGGAGGCCGAATTCGAGATGCTGCGCCGCATCGTGCGCGCGGCTGGCAGGCCAATGACCGTGACGATTCTGCAGCGCGATGCCCGGCCGGAAGGGTGGCGCGATCTGCTGGACCGGATCGCGTCCGCCAATGCCGACGGGTTGCCGATCTTCGGTCAAGTGCTGACCCGCCCAACCGGCATCATGCTCGGTTTCGAGGTATCGCAGAACCCGTTCGTCAACCGGCCAAGCTGGAATAGAATCGCTGACCTGCCATTCGAGGAGAAGTTGGCCTTCCTGCGCCAGCCGGACTTCCGCAAACAGCTTATTTCGGAGACCAATCCCGACGAACGGTTGGCGAAACGGGTCACCAATTGGGAACGCATCTTCCCGCTCGGCGACCCGCCGAACTACGAACCCGCGCCAGAGGACAGCATTGCGGCGATGGCGGCACGCACGGGCGCCGACCCAGCCGAACTGGTCTACGATTTGTTGCTTGAGAATGACGGCAAGACCATCCTCTACCGTCCGCTCAGCAATTACAGCTATGGCGATCTCGGCACGGTGCAGGAGATGTTCAGCCATCCCAATTCACTGGTTGGACTCGGCGATGGCGGTGCCCATGTCGGCGTGCTGTCGGATGCCAGCGCGATCACCTACATGCTGACCCATTGGACGCGCGACCGCACTCGCGGTGGGAAGATGCCGTTGCCCTGGGCCATCAAGCGGCTCAGCCGCGACAACGCGGCGGCGATCGGTCTTAACGATCGCGGGCTGATCAGGACTGGCTACAAGGCGGACCTCAACGTCATCGATTACGATCGGCTGAAGCTCTGTCCACCTAAGGTGGCCTACGATCTGCCGAGCGGCGGACGGCGGTTGCTGCAGCGTATTGAGGGATACGACGCGACCATAGTTTCTGGCACACCGGTGCAAATCCATGGCGAAGAGACCGGTGCGCTGCCCGGTCGACTGGTGCGCGGCGCCAAGAGCGTGGGCTAAAGCAAACCTGCCCAAAGACGGTCCTGCCCTGTATGGTCCCGCGGTGAGCGAGACAGCGGGGGTTAGTCGCATGGGCAGAACATTCGATTCCATTCTTGAGACTGTCGGCAACACGCCGGTGGTGCGGATCAACAACCTGGCGCCGCCGGATGTCACCCTTTACGTCAAGGTCGAGTCCTTCAATCCGCTGGGCTCGGTCAAGGACCGGCTGGCACTTGGTGTGATCGAGGATGCGGAGCAGACCGGCGCGCTGAAGCCTGGGCAGACCATTGTCGAGTCGACCAGCGGCAACACCGGTATCGGGCTTGCCATGGTCTGCGCGCAGAAGGGCTACCCGCTGGTCATTACCATGACCGAGACGTTCAGCGTCGAGCGCCGCAAGCTGATGCGGTTCCTGGGCGCCAAGGTCGTCCTGACCCCGGCGGCGGAGCGCAGCACCGGCATGATCGAAAAGGCGAAGGAGCTGGCGGCGAAACATGGCTGGTTCATGACCCGCCAGTTTGAAAACGAAGCCAACCCCGACTACCACTCCGCCACCACGGCACAAGAGATTCTGCGGGATTTCGAGGGGGAACGGCTCGATTACTGGGTCTCCGGCTATGGCACAGGGGGGACCTTGAAAGGCGTTGCGCGGGTCCTGGCCGACCGGCGCCCGGATACCAAGATCGTCGTTTGCGAGGCGGTCGAGGCGCCCGTCGTCTCCAGCGGCCTGCCGCAGGAAAAGGATGCGGATGGCTTCCCGGTCGGCACGCACCCGGCCTACAACCCACATCCGATGCAGGGCTGGGGGCCGAACTTCATGTCGCGGCTGACCGGCGACACGGTTGATATGGGGATCATCCACAAGGCGGTGACGATCACCGGCCCCGAAGCGATCGCCTGCAGCCAGGATCTGGCTAAGAAGGAAGGCATCTTCGTCGGCATCACCTCGGGGGCTACCTTCGCCGGCGCGCTGAAAGTCTGCGAAGAGGCGCCAGCCGGGTCGGTCGTGCTGTGCATGCTGCCGGATACCGGCGAGCGCTATCTCAGCACAAACCTGTTCGATGGCGTTCCGGAGGTGATGAGCGACGCCGAGCGCGAGATCGCCGCCTCGACGCCGAACCATCGGCTGGATTAGGACCGAGCCCTTTCCGGTCACGCCAACATGTCATCCCGCACTTGATGCGGGCTGAACGGTTATGAAGACCGTTCAGGACTGCGCCGTCAGAGACCTTAGGATGGGCCGCTCGCAATTTGGAGACTGGATCCCGGCTCTTCGGCCGGGATGACAGGTAGTGGAGTTACGCCACCTCGTCTAAACGAACCGCGCGCGGACTTCGCCCATCGGACCGAAGTCACCAACCGCCTCGTCGCCGGGATTGAGCGGCGTCATGCCGGTGCAGGTGCCGGTCATGACGATGTCCCCCGCCTTCAGGCCGCGTGGCGCCAGCGCCGGCCGCTCGAGGCACCAGGACAGCGCGTCGAACACATGATCCCAGACCAAAACCGAGACGCTGCCTTCGATCGCGTCGGCCCCGTTGATCGTCAGGCTGACGGGATGGTCGGACAAATCGTAGGGACCCCAGTCGGTCACGTCACTGCTCAACACCGTGCCGACATTGGCGCCGCCGTCGGCGATGACCTTGAAGCCCGCGCCCGCCAGCTCACCCTCGAATCGTGCGCCGACTAGCTCGAAGGAGGGGATGATCGCGCCCACGGCTGCCTCGATCTCGTCACGCGTATAGGCCGTGTCGCGTACCGGTAGGTCGGCTTTCAACCGCACCGTGACTTCTGTCTCCAGCGCATGGCCCGGCAGGATCGGGATTTCCGCCCCACTGTCATAGGTGAAGCGCTGGAACAGCGGCCCCAGGAAGGGCTGGCTCACCCCCAGCACCGGAAACAGCGCCGCCACGGTCGCGCCGATCTTCCAGCCGATGACGTCTTCGCCCGACGCCGCGACCATCGCCGCCTGGAGCGCGTAACCGTCCTCTTCAGAGCCTGGTTGCCCGTCGAAGTCGGTCGGGATCTTCGACGCATTGACCCGCGCGTCCCAAAGCTGCTGTGCTGCGCTCGTTGCCATGTTGGTCCTTCCCTTAGTATCTACCGCCCGCCCGCGACCGCGATCGTGTGACCGGTGATGTAGGAGGATTCGTCCGAGGCCAGGAACAACGCCGCGTCGGCGACCTCGCGCGGGGTGCCGAGGCGGCCGAGCGGGGTCATGTGGTTGGGGCTGTACTCCACCGTTTCATTCAATTCCCGCAGATTGGCGCCGGCCTTGACCGTGTCGATCGGGCCCGGGGCAACCGCGTTTACGTTGATATTGTATTCGGCCAGTTCCAGCGCCACATCGCGGATGAAACCGTGCACCCCAGCCTTGCAGGCAGAATAGGCGGCGCCGCCCTGGTAATAGGCGGTCCAGGGCGTGCCTTCTCGGGCGCCCGACGACAGGCAGATGATCTTGCCTGCCTTGCGCTCCATCATGTGCGGCACCGCCGCCCGGGTGCACAGGAAGGTCCCGCGCAGATTGAGCTTCACCGTGTAGTCCCAATCCTCGACCGGCATCTCCCAAATCTTGGCGTTGCGACTGCCGCCGACATTGTTAACCAAGATGTCGAGCTGCCCAAATTGATCGAGCGCGCCCTGTACCAGAGCGATCGCCGGACCCTCTTCGGTCACATCGCCGACCAAGGTCTCGACCGTGGCGCCTTGCGCCCGGCAATTTTCCGCCGAGGCGGCGAGGGCCTCTTCGTCGATATCGCCCAGCATCAGCGTGGCGCCTTCCTCCGCGAGACGCAACGCGATCGCCTCGCCGAGCCCCTTCGCCGCGCCGGTGACGACGGCGACCTTGCCTTGAACCCGTGCCATGACGTGTCTCTTTCGCTTTGGTTACTGTTGCCACCCTCGATCCCGGCCCGAGGGTGGCGATGTAGGGCTTTGTCCGCCTCTATTCGTCGTCGCCGAAGACTTCCACGGCGACCCGGCCGGCGTTCACGGCACAGGGCCAGCCGGCATAGAAGGCCAAGTGGGTGATCATGCCGCGGATTTCATCCTTGGTGACGCCGTTGTCCAGGGCGCGCTGCATATGGCCTTTCAACTCGTCGGTGCGATACAGCGCGGTCAGGACGGAGATCGTCACCAGGCTGCGGTCGCGCTTGGTCAGTTCCGGCTGCTCCCAGACATCGCCGAACAGCACGTCATCGCGCAACTTGCCCAGCTGCGGGACCATTTCGTAGGGGGTTTTCTTGGCCATCTTCTCTCTCCTTTGTCGGATGTGATGTTTTGGATTCAGTCGATGATGGCCTGATAGACGAGGCTGCGCAATTCGCGGCGGATCGGATAGCTCGAGGAGGGCATCAGTTGCGTCAGGAAGACAACGGAAATCTCCTCCTCCGGGTCGATCCAGAACGCCGTCGAGGCCGCGCCGCCCCAGGCGAGTTCGCCCGGCGAACAAGCCGCTTTCGCGGTCGCCGGGTCGAGCACGACCGAGAATCCGAGCCCGAACCCAATCCCTTCATAGCTGGTCTCGCTATGCACCGGTGTGCCCATGCCGGCCATGTCGGAGTTGTTCGGCAGATGGTTCATCGCCATCAGTTCGACGGTACGGCGACCGAGGATGCGTGTGTCGCCCAATACGCCCTTTCGGCGGATCATCTCCGCGAATCGCAGATAGTCGGCAGCGGTCGAAACCAGCCCGCCGCCGCCGGAGAACAGCGTAACGTCCCGCGCATGGCTGGCGGTATCGTCCGAACCGTCGTCGCGGCCGATACCGCCCTCTTTCGCGGTGTACAGGGCGGCAAAGCGCGTTAGCTGTTCCGTGCGGACTTGGAACCCGGTATCAGACATGCCAAGCGGATCGAAGATGCGGGCCTGTAAGACTTCGTCGAGCGGCTGGCCCGCCAGCACCTCGACGAGCCGGCCCAAAACATCTGTCGCGACGCTGTATTCCCAGCGTGTGCCCGGCTGCCAGCGCAGCGGGATCTCCGCGAGTCTGCGAACGGTTTCCGCCAAATCGCCGCCATTGCGCCTTGAAAAATCGATACCGTTGGCGCGGCACAGTGCACCGACGGGCGTGTCGTTGCGCGCGCCATAGACCAGCCCCGCGGTATGGGTCAGCAGGTGCCAGATCTTCATCGGTTCGGCGGGCGGTTCGGTGCGCATGTCGCTGCCGTCGCCGTCGACCCAGACCGGCGTGTCGGCGAATTCCGGCAGGAACCGGGCAACCGGATCGTCCAGCTGAAAGCGCCCTTCTTCGAAAAAGGTCATGATGGCAGCGGAGACGATAGGCTTGGTCATCGAGTAAATGCGGAACACCGTGTTCTCATCGACCGGCCGCCCGATGTCCGGATCGGCCATACCGGTATGCGCCAGATAGGCGAGTTTCCCGCGGCGCATCACGGCGGTCAGGCATCCGGGCAGTTTTCCGCTCGCGACATAGTCTGCCATCCAGGGCGTGATGCGTTGCAGTCGATCGCCGGACAGCCCGACGGCTTCCGGGGTGGTGCGCTCTGTCATGTCATTGATCCCTGTCAAGGTAGGCGGCGCCATCGTAGACGAGAATGGTTGCATAAGGGAGTCGTGCCGCTATGCCAAATGGTTCTTCCGAAAATTCGATCGATGCCTATGCCCCCGCGCAGGTCGCCGCGATCGTCGAGAATATCGGCGTCGCGAAAGCTTCGCTGCCGATTGCTAAAACCCTTGTGTTGGCGGTCCTGGCCGGGGCGTTCATCGCCTTTGGGGGCATGTTCTACACCGTTGCCGTAACGGAAACGGGATTGGGCTTCGGACCGACGCGGTTGATTGGCGGGATGGCATTCTCGCTAGGCCTGGTTCTGGTCGTCGTCGCCGGGGCGGAGCTGTTCACCGGCAACAATCTGATCGTCATGGCCTGGGCAAGCCGTCGTATCGGGATGGGGCGCCTGCTGCGCAATTGGGGACTGGTCTATCTCGGCAATTTAGTGGGCGCTGTCGCGACGGCAGTCCTGGTCCATGGGTCGGGCGTGCTGGACGCCGGTGAAGGGATGGTCGCCGCGACGGCCCGCGGTATCGCGTCGGCGAAGGTGGCGTTGCCGTTCGGTGAGGCGTTTCTGCGTGGCATGCTCTGCAACACGCTTGTTTGTCTGGCGGTCTGGCTGTGCGTTGCTGCGCATTCGGTAAGCGGAAAGATTCTCGCCATCCTGTTTCCGATAACCGCGTTCGTGGCGCTCGGTTTCGAACATTCGGTCGCCAACATGTATTTAATACCGGCAGGCGCCTTTGCCGGTGCGGAGGGCGTGACATTGGCGGCAACCGTCGGCAACCTCGTGCCGGTCACCCTCGGCGGCAGCGCCCGCGTCGCGTTGGTCTACTGGATCGCCTATCTGCGCAAGGACGGTTAAGGCAAATCGCAGATCAAGCTGAGATACTGGTCGACGGACACCTTGCCGCCGGGACCAATGACCGTTGTCGATTCCCGCTCTTCTATCACCGCCGGCCCTTCCAACGCGTCGCCTGGACGCAGAGCATAACGGTCGTAGACGGCGCAATCGGTGAAACCGGTTTCCGGGAAATAGATTGACCGGCTGCCTTTCAGCTTTTCCTCGGCGCCCGCGGTCTGACCGCTGAAGTCGAGTGTGATGTTGGGGACGGGCGCTGATGCCGCTAGCCGCCAGCTCATCGCCTCGATGGGCACGTCGCGGACGGTGCGTTCGAACAGCGCATGATAGGAATCGAAGAAAGACTCCCGGACTGATTCGAGCGAGTCCCCGCCAAGGGACCCGCCGGGGATCGGCACGGAAATCTCAAATCCCTGGCCGATATGGCGCATGTCGGCGCTGCGCGTCATCGTGATCTCGTCCGGCCGTGCACCCGCATCGGTGAGCATTGCACGCGCTTCTTCCTCCATCTCCGCGAACAGGCCGTTCAGGTGATCCCAATCTAGGTTCTCGAGCCGGGAGACGTAGCTGCGCACGAAATCGATTGCCGGTGCGGCAACGAGGAATCCGAGTGCCGAGGTGACGCCGGCGCTCAGCGGAACGATCAACCGATCCAACTTGAGCAGTTGCGCCAGCCGATAGGCGTGTACCGGACCCGCACCACCGAAGGCGATCATCTGGTAGCGCCGCGGGTCGCGGCCTTTTTCCGCCAGATGCATGCGGGTCGCCGCCGCCATGTTCTCGTTGACGACGTTGTGGATGCCAATCGCCGCGTCGAGCACCGACAGGCCGAGCGGGTTGGCCACTTTTTCTGCCAACGCCGTTTCGACGGTCGCCATGTCGAGGGTCATTTCGCCGCCGAGGAAGTAGTCCGGGTTGAGATAGCCGAGATATAGGTCCGCGTCGGTTACCGCCGGATCCTGGCCGCCGAGCCCATAGCAGACCGGGCCCGGGTCGGAACCGGCGCTGCGCGGTCCGACCTTCAGCAGCCCCATCGCATCGACATTCGCCAGACTGCCGCCGCCGGCGCCGATCTCGATCATGTCGACGACCGAGACCTTGAGCGGCAGGCCGGAACCCTTCTGGAACCGCCGCACACGCCCGGCCTCGAAATCGTGTTTGCGGTCCGGCTGACCGCCATCGATCAGGCACATCTTCGCCGTGGTGCCGCCCATATCGAAGGAGATGAGGTTCTCCGCACCGGTCAGGCTGCTGTAGTAGGATGCCGCCATCGCACCGGCCGCAGGGCCGGATTCGATCAGGCGGATCGGGTAGTCGCGGGCGGACTGCACGGTCGTGATCCCGCCGCCGGACAGCATCACATAGAGCGCGCCGGAATGGCCTGCCGCCTGCAGCTCTTTCTCCAGACGGGTCAGGTACTGTTGCATGCGCGGTTGCACATAGGCGTTGGCGCAGGCCGTGCTGGTGCGCTCGAATTCGCGAATTTCCGGCGCGACATCGGAGGAAATGGTAAAGGGCGTGGCGCCGAACTCTTCGGTCAAAATCGCCTTCGCTTGACGCTCATGGTCTGGGTTACGGTAGGCGTGCATGAAGCAGACCGCGATCGCTTCGACCTGCTCGGTGTCGATCAGGTCGCGCGCCGTAGCGCGGAATGCGTCCGCGTCGAAGTCCAGAAGGATCTCGCCATCGGCCGACATCCGTTCCGCCACTTCGCGCCGCAGGTGCCGCGGCACCAGTGTGGGTGGTGATTCGAGGAACAGGTCGTATAGGTCGTAACGCGTTTCCTTGCCCATCTCGAGGGCGTCGCGCGACCCGCGTGTCGTGATCAGACCGACCTTTGCGCCGGTGCGTTCGATGATCGTGTTGGTCACCAAGGTGGTACCGTGCACGACGCTGTGCACCGCCTCGGCCTCCGTCCCCGCTTCGGTCAACAGGCGCGCCGTGCCGTCCAGGATCGCGGCGCTGGGGTCGTGCGGCGTGGTCAGCCGTTTACCAGTGAAGATTTGATCCCGTTCCTCGTCGACCAAAACGAAATCGGTGAAAGTGCCGCCGACATCGACGCCGATACGAATTCGCTTATTCATCGGTGACCCCATAATCCCGTGCCGCCGCTTCGGCGCTGATATAGCCGTTCTTGATGTCGTCGCGGACAAGCGCTGGATCACGGTCCTTCGGGTCGCCATATCCGCCGCCGCCGGCATAGCGCATGTGCAGCCGCAAACCCGGTGCAATTGTCGTACGCGACTTTTGATGCGGCACCGTGCCGTCGCTGAAACTGATGCGACTTGTTGCCCCGTCGGCACCGCCTTGTACGCCGATGGCCGGATGGCGCCAGCGGTCCGACAGCAGGGAGAGCTGCAGCGGCTCGGCGGCGCGGATCTCGATTTCGCATTCTTGTCCCAGCCCGCCGCGGAATTCGCCGGCGCCGCCGGAATCGACGCGCAACTCTTTCTTCCAGACAACCAGCGGCGAGATGCTCTCGAAGGCTTCGATGCTGCCCGCGCCGGAATTTGTCGGGAAGGCTGTTGTCGGCAGCCCGTCCTTGACTGCGCTCGCGCCCATGCCACCGCTGGCGAACAAGATCTGCGAAAACCGGTTGCCCTGCGGATCGAGACCGCTGAACACGGCGCGCATCGACGGCGCACTGCCGCTGTCGGCCAGAATGCGATCCGGGATGGCTTCGGAGAGGGCGCGATAGATGACGCCCGACAGCAAATGCCCGGTGAGCTGGCGCGCGTTGCAGGGTGCGGGATAGCGCGGGTTGAGGATGCAGCCTTCCGGCGCCTTAACCTCGATCGGCCGATACGAGCCCTCGTTGCGCGGCGTGTTCGGGTCGAGCGCGCATTTCACCGGATAGGCGGAGTAGGCGTAGGTGTAATTCATCACCGTGTTCAGACCGCGGTCGATCTGCGGCGAGGTACCGTCATAGTCGATGGTCAGGTCGGTTCCCTTGACCGTAATGGTGCATTCCAGATGGGTTTCCGCTTCGTCGAATCCGTCCGCGTCCAGGGTGGCGTGATAGACGCCGTCTGGAACTTCCTCGATCGCCTTGCGCATTGCCGACTCGGCGCGTTGCTGCAATGTGCTCGACAGACGCGAGAGGTCCGGCAGTTCCGCATCATCTAGGAATTCATTTAGCCGCCGCCCACAGACCTGGTTTGCGGTGACCTGGGCGTTTAGGTCGCCCAGCACCTGGTCCGGCAGCCGGACATTGCTCAGGATCATCTCGTGCAGCAATTCGTTCGGTTCGCCCTCGATCAGGAATTTGGTCGGCGGGATGCGCAGCCCTTCCTCGAACAGCTCGCGGCAGTCCGCCGACCAGAGCGAGCCGCCGATGTCGGGCGAGTGCGCGATGGAGCCAGAAAAGCCCACCAGACTTCCGCCGTGGAAGATCGGCATCGCCATGGGGATGTCCGGCAGGTGGCCCGTCGCCAGCCAGGGATCGTTGGTAATGACGCAGTCGCCGGGCTTCCAGGTTTCCTTCGGGAAGCGTTCCAGGAAATGCTTCAAGGTGCGCGGCAGGATACCGGAAAAAGAAGGGATGCCGCCGGTGTTTTCCGACAGGGAGTCCCCATTGGCGTCCATCAACACGGTGCCGAAATCGTTCGATTCGCGCACGATGGTGGAAAAGGAGGTCCGCAGCAACGCGGCTGCGGATTCGTCTGCGATGGAGATCAGGCGGCTCCAGAATATCTCGAGGGTGACGGGATCGAATTCGTCGGACACGGCAGCACCTTGCGGGGAGTGGTCGAAGAAGAGCCGGAGACTATATTCAGCTTGCTATGAGGTCAAAAAGCCGAAGATTTGGGCGTACCGTTCAACCCGCAGTTTCGTCCGAACGCCCAGTCTGATATAACGCGGCCTTCCAAAATTGGGAGGGTTCTCCATGACGCAATCATCCGCCGGCGAAGACTGGCCGGCGACCATGTTCCGCTTGATGGCGGACAGCGGTGTCGATCTGTTCGCCTATGTTCCAGATGCGGGCAACAAACGGCTCATCGAGTGTGCCGACGCCAGCAATGAAGCGCGCACTGTCCTGCTGACCACCGAAGAAGAGGGGCTGGCGATTTGCGCCGGCGCCGATCTGGTGGGCAAACGTGCCGTGCTGTGCATGCAGTCGAGCGGACTCGGCAACTGCGTCAACTATCTGTCGCTGGTCAATGGTGGCAAGTTTCCCTTGCTGATGATGCTGTCGATGCGCGGCGATTATGGCGAGCAGAATCCCTGGCAGTATCCGATGGGTCAGGCGGTCGATGCGATTTTCGAGGCCATGGGCGTACTGACCTTCAAGGTCGAAACGCCGGAAGATCTCGAGAAGGCGACCACGGCTGCGCTGCACGCCACGGGCCCGGGTGCCCAGTCTGCGGCGATCATCCTGACGCAGAAATTTCTCGGCGCGAAAGCGTTTTAGGCTCCGGAGGACATGATATGAGTGAAGCGACAATCGACCGCCGCGAGCTGCTGCCGCAACTGTTCGAAAACCCCGACGACTACCTCTTTGTCAGCGGCCTGGCCGGTGCGGCGAAGGACACCTCCGCGCTGACCGACGATGGCGACAATCTCTACACCATGGCCGGCACGATGGGTGCGGCCGTGCCCATGGGCCTCGGCGTCGCGTTGAATGCGCCTGACCGAAAGGTTGTGGTGGTGACCGGCGATGGCGAGCTGCTGATGGGAATCGGGTCGTTGGTGACGGTCGCCTCGATGGCGCCGGCCAACCTGTCCATCGTGTGCATCGACAATGCCCAACATGGCGAAACGGGCGGCCAGTCCGGCCACACCGGCAAGTCGACCGACCTGGAGACGATGGCCAAGGGCGCTGGCATCGCCGCGACCATGACGATCACCGATCCGGGCCGCATCAAGGACGGTGTCGCTTTCCTGGCCTCCGGGACCGGGCCGCGATTTCTCAACGTGCGGGTGACAGACGGCGCGCCCTCCGCCTACAAGCGCAATATGGACCCGGCCGCCTGCCGCCACCGCTTCCGCAACGCGTTTTTGGGTAACGGTTAGATCACCTGGTTGAACAGCGCTTTCTCGCCGCGGGAGAGCCGGTTCAGGTTCTCGATCAGGTAGTCGACGACGTTCTCCTCATATTTGCGGGTCTCGCCGCCGGTATGCGGGGTGAGCATGACGTTCTCCATGCCCCAGAGCGGCGAGTCCTCGGCCAGAGGTTCCTCGACCGTGACGTCGATGCCGGCGCCCGCGATCGCGTTGTTGCGCATGGCATCGATCAGCGCGTCCTGGTCGACGCAGCCGCCGCGCGCCACGTTCACCAGATAGGACGATCCCTTCATCGCGCCGAAGGCCGCGCCGTCGATGACGTTACGGGTTTCCTCGGTTAAGGGGCAGGTCAAGACCGTAACGTCGGCGCGCGGCAGGTGCTCCATCAGCGAGGCGGAGGGATGCAGCTCGTCAACATGGTCGACCGGCGATGACGTGTCGCGCTTCAGGCCGATAACCGTCATGTCGAAGGCCTTGGCCAGGCGGGCGAGCCGGCCGCCGATCTTCCCCAACCCGAAGATCAGCATGGTCTTGCCCGGCAGTTCGTCCTCGCGCTGCGTCAGGTCGGAGATCATGCCGCGCCATTGCGGCTTGTGCTGATTGTCGCGCCCGGTGTGGATTTGCCGAGTCAGGGACAGCAGCAGCGCCATGGCGTGATCACTGACTGCGTTCACGTTGCAGCCGCTGGAATTGGACAGACGGATCCCTTTGGCGCCGATCGCGTCCAGGTCGAACGCGTCGTAGCCGGCGCCGCAGACCTGGATGAATTTCAGTTTTTCCGCCTGCGGCAGCAGCGCGTTGTCCCAGAAACCGGTGCAGACCATGACGTCGCCATCGCCGATCCGGTCGCGCGTTTCTTCCCGCGTCCAGGTCTGGAAACTGGCGATTCCGGTGCCGCGCGCGTCGAAGGCCGCGGCAAGCTGGTAGGCGGGATGGGCGAAATGGACGGTGATCTCTTTCAGGTTCATGGCGCGGCTTTCGGTGAAAATGAACGGATTACCAAGCACTAGCCGACCGCCTGTCGCGGTTCAACGGTGAATCGTTCCGTTGTCTGTCTTCAATGTCCGGACAAATTTTCTCATACTGCCGGGGAGCGGAGGCGGGCTCGGCCCGCATGACAAAGTCTGGGGTGGGCGTCGGCCATCGACGAGCTGTTCAAAACCTACGGTCCGAAGTATCGGATTTACGTGACCGTCACCGGCATGCTGGCGGCGTTCACGATGGTCATCGCCAGTACCATCGTGAATGTGGCCGGGCCGGATGGCATCGGCGCGTTCGGGGTCAGCCAGTCGGAAGTGCAGCTCATGGCGACGGCGTTCAACATCGCCATGACGACAGGTCAGTTGCTGAATGCGTGGGCCGTCTCCGTCTTCGGTCAGCGCTACGGCTACGCGGCGACCCTGGCTTTGTTCAGCGTCGGCAGCGTGTTCGCCGGTGCGGCGGAGAGCTTCGACATGATCGTGATCGGCCGGGTCCTGCAGGGCGCGGCGGCCGGCATCATCCAGCCGCTGATC
>JAPPPC010000433.1 GCA_028817685.1 Rhodospirillaceae bacterium | reverse complement strand
AAAGGAACAGCCCTACTATCATTTGCTGGCTGAAAATGCCGAAACGACTTACATCGCCTACGTTTCTGAGCAGAATTTACTGTGCGATGAAACTTGCGAGCCGGTATCGCACCCGCAGGTCAAAGAGCTGTTTTCCGGCATCAAAAACGGCTGTTATGTGTCCCGGCACGACAATTCCCATTAAATTCGCGTCGAAATAGGCGATTTTAGCCCCAAAATCGTGCGCGCATTTGCGCGACCTTACAAAGCGCCCCCATTTGGGTGACGAAAGCTCCCGGAATTAACGCTCTAGTGTCGTTCGACGGTCGCAATGACGGCCGCGTCACTGGGCGACAACGAAACCGGGGTGTCTCAAATGGTTATCGAGGGCAAGCTCGCCGACTATTTTCTGGATCCGAAGCGCGGCGCGAACCGCGGCGTTGGTGTTTTTGCGCTGATTTTCTGTGCGCCGCTGCTCATCGCCATCGCATTTGCGATCAGATTGGGGACGGGCGGTCCCGCCTTCATGACGGAGACCCGTCAATTGAGCGAGGCAGGCGCGTACAAAGCCCTTCGCTTCCGCACCGCGGCGCATGGTGAGCGGCAAAGTTTCGATACTTTCCTGCACAATTCGCGTCTGGAGCTGTTGCCGCAGCTGATCAACGTGGTGCGCGGGGATATTTCAATCGCAAGCGTGCTGGATTAAGCACCCGACGCGTTTTCCCAAGATCAGAGCTCGTATCGAAAGACCGGTTATCCGGCGTCGGTGGTGGCTCGCACGGTAGCGCCGTCGCTCTCTGCGAGGTCTGGCAGGAGATCGAGCCCGAGCCCCGGAGCGTCCGGCGCGCAAATGAAACCATTGTCGATCGGCGGCGGCTGGTCGACCAGTTCGTGATACCAGCCATAGTAAAACCCTCGCGTGATCTCCTGTTCGAAGACATTCGGGCAGGCGAGCGCCAGATGGGTCGAGGCGGCCAGTGTCACCGGCCCGGAGCAATCATGGAACGCGATCGGTTTGGCGAACCCTTCCGCAAGCGCTGCGGCCTTTTTCGCAAAGGTAATGCCGCCGCCCCAAGTGACGTCGATAATGGGCACCGAAAGTGCGCCCGGCGTTAGCAGATCCCGCACCTGTCCCAAGCCGCCCAATGTCTCGCCGCCGGCAATCGGCTGTGTGGTGAACTGCACCAGCTCGCCGATTTCCGCCATGCGGTCCATCCAGATCGGGTCTTCGATCCAGTCCGCGCCAATCGGTTCCAGCGCCGCGGCGATCTTCTTGGCGGCGGGCAGGCTCCACAGGCCGTGCAGTTCCGCCTTGATGCGCATCGCATCGCCATGCGCGGCACGGATCTTTTCGAAGGGTTCCAGCGCTTTCTTCAGGTCCGCAGTCGAAATATCCATGCCGTCGCCCGCCCCTTCGGCGAAATCGAACGGCCAGATTTTCATCGATTTGATGCCCATCTCCAGCAACTCGGCGGCGAGCTCGTCGGCCCGGTTCAGGAAGGCGTCGAGATCCTGGAAGTCTTTGCGGCCGCTGCCGATAAGACCGAAATTGTCCGGCCGCACATCCGCGCTTTGCGAGACATAGTCCGGGCCGGCACAGGTGTTGTAGACCTGTATCGAGGCCCGGGTCGCACCGCCCAGCAGGTCGTAAATAGGCTTTCCGGCCGCTTTGCCGGCGAGGTCCCAGAGCGCGACATCGACTGCGGAGGCGGCGCGCATTTCCGCGCCGGTCCCGAAAAACCCCGCATAGGATCGCAGGACACGATTGAAGTGTTCGATTCGGCTGGGGTCCTCGCCGATCAGCAGGGGCGCGATCCGGTCGTGAATATCGGCCTCCACCGGCCCGGCCCCGAACCAGGTTTCGCCGAGCCCGGTCAGCCCTTCATTCGTGTGGAGGCGCACCCAGACCAGGTTCGGGTGCCGGTCGAGCCTGACGGTTTCGATCTTGGTGATCTTCATGCCGCGATCTCCCTCAGGCTGCGGTGCGGGTTTCCGTCGTGACCGTGCCGTCTTCGGCGACCTGATGCAGCTGATAGATCGGCGTTTCGCCATAGCGGCTCTCATCGACGCCTTTGCGGATGTCGCGGGCGACGCTGGTGGTCGTCGTGACCGCGGTGCCGGCCCACTCGTTCCGGGAAATCCAGTGGCAGTGGCCACAGAACAGGTGCCGCACCTGACCATGTTTCGAGACCACGCTTGCCAGCGCATCGCGGTCCGACGGGTTCAGATAGCCGCGAAGATAGTCCGGTTCCATGTCGAAGGGGGGATGATGCATGAACAGCAGGGTCGGGCGCTCCGGTGCCGCGCTTAGTGTTTCGTCGAGCCACCGCAGGCGGTCGGCGCAGAAGGCACCTTTGTTCTGCGGGGGTTCGATCGAATCGAGCGCGATTAGCCGGACCGGCAGATCTTCGAAGGCATGATGCATGAAGGGTTCGTTGCCGCGCTGGAACGTTGCGGCGAACTTGTCCCGGTGGTCCCGGTTTCCCGGCGTGGCGTAGAGCTTCGCGCGAATCGGTGCGACGAGTTTCTCGAGATGCGCATAATCCTCCGGCGCGCCGGTCTGCACCGTATCGCCGGTATGGATCACGATGTCCGGCTGCGGGTCGAGACGCATGATATCGGCGACGCAGCGGCGTAAATCTTCGGCTCTTGACCCGGCCTCGGGTCGGTCCGATGATTCCGCCAGAATATGGGTGTCGGAAAGCTGGGCGATCAACATCGCCCATAACTAGCAGATCGAATTGGCGAGGACGAGAGCGCGCCTTGTTTTTGCGTGGCTGTGACAATCCGCGCGTGAGGAGTAGGGAATGACGGTATTGGTAACCGGGGCCGCCGGCCTCATCGGGACGGCCATCGTGCGAAATCTTTTGGCGCGCGGCGAGAAAGTCGTCGCGCTCGACCGCACACTAAACACCGGACGCCTCGATGATCTTTTAACGGTGGACGCCGTTACGGCAGTGCAGGCCGATATAACGGATACCCAGGCGCTGGACGAGGCGGTCGCCAAGAATGGGGTGTCGCGCATCATCCACACCGCAGCGGCCCTGCCGCCCGCCTCGGAAGACAATCCGCGTCTCGGTTTCGACATCAATATCACCGGGACGAACAATATCTTCGACGCGGCGGTGGCGCATGGCGTCGCGCGGGTCGTCTATCCCAGTTCGGTGTCAACCTACCGCGATCAGTCCGACTACGGCGACGCGGTGCTGGACGAGGAATCGCTCCAGAATCCCTTTTCGATTTATGGGGTCACAAAACTGGCGAATGAGTTCGCGGCGCGGTCATACACGCGCAATGCCGGCCTCGACTGCCGGGGCCTCCGGATCTGCACGGTGTTCGGCCATGGAAGGCTGACTGGGCGCAGCGCGGCCGCGTCTGCGATGATATCCCAAGCGGCGGTCGGCACCCCCTACATCTGCCCGGTCACCGCGGAACAGACCTCCGCCTACATCTATGTCGAGGACGTGGCTGATCTCATGGTGCGCACGGCTTTTGCCGAAGGTCTCACGCGTGACGTTTATTGTGTCGGATCGAACCGGGCCTCGCTGGGCGACGTCGCGGAATTGGTCCGGGGCATTCTGCCCGATGCGGATATTACGTTCGCGCCCGACGCCGCCGGCTTTCCGCAGATCAACCGGATGAGCGGCGCCCGGCTGGAGGCCGACCTGGGATTCCAAATGCCGGCGCTGGCGGATCGGGTCCGGCACCAAATCAATGTCGCCCGCGCCGAGCGCCAGCTGCCGCCGCTCACATAGACAGGACACGCATCATGCCCCCAACCGACGACCGTATCCGCGAGCTGCTCAGCCGTGACCTGTCGAGATTCCCACCCTGCTCGCGCACGCTCGGCTTCGAGCTGATCGATTTCTCCGTCGAGGAACGCTGGCTCGAAGCGGCGTTCAACCCGTCGCCGGACTTCGCCAATCCGACGGGCTGCGTACAGGGCGGGTTCGTCACCGCGATGCTGGACGATGCGATGTCACTGGCCGCCGTTGTTTCGCGACGTTTTGAGATCGTCGTGATGACCCTGCAGCTCAACGTCAATTATCTGGCGCCGACGCCGGTCGAGCGGGTTTTCGTGCGTGGCGAAGCGATCAAGGTGGGCCGTTCCAGCGTGTACATGGAAGGCGCGCTGCGCGACAAAGACGGAAAAGTCCTGGCAACGGCGACCGCGACGGCTGTTCCGCGTCCGCATCCCTATTTGCTGCGGAAGGAAAAAAAGACGTGAAGGTTCTGCGCGTTGTCTACCGCAACGTCCGCGCAAAGGCGCGGATATCCTCAAGCAAGAGGTCCGGCACCTCCAGCGCGGCGAAATGGCCGCCGCGGGGCATCTCGGTCCAGCGCTGCACATTGACCATGCGCTCCACATAGGATCGCGGCGGCCAGGACAGCAATTCCTTCGGGAACAGGGCGCACGCCGTCGGCACTTCGACTCGCTTGCCGCCGGTGTCGAACAGGCGGCCGCCTTCCTCGCGCCTGCCGTAATAGATCCACGATGCGGTGTTGAAGGTGCGGGTGACGATATAGACCATGATGTTGGTCAGCAGCACGTCCTTGCTGTGTGCGCTTTCCACATCGTCGCCGACCGTGTCGGACCAGGAATTGAACTTCTCCAGGATCCAGGCGGCGATGCCGACCGGGCTGTCCATCATGGCGTAGCTCAAGGTCTGCGGCTTGGTCCCCTGGATCGTCCGATAGCCTTCCTCCATCTCCTGCTCGCGCACGAACCGTTCGGCCCACGCCGCTTCATCGGACGTTTGCGGTCCCTCCTGATGCCGCATCATCATGATGTTCAGATGGATCGCCTTGCAGGCGGGTGCGGCGTCGAAACCGAGCCAGGTCGAAATCCCGCCGCCCCAGTCGCCGCCCTGCGCCAGATAGCCGTCATAGCCCAACACGTCTTTCATCAGCGTGCCGAACAGCCCGGCGATCTTGCGCGGTCCGTAGGGGCGCGGCGGGCGCCCGGAGAAGCCGAAACCGGGCAGGGATGGGGCGATCACCGTGAAGGCGTCTTTCTCGTCCCCACCGAACCGTTCCGGGTGCGCGAGCGGCCCGATGAAATCGAGAAACTCGACGACGGTGCCGGGCCAGCCATGGCTGAGGATCAACGGCATCGGCGCGGGACCGCTGCCTTCTTCGCGGATGAAATGGATGTCGATCCCGTCTACAGGCGCCGTGAAGTGGTTGAACCCGTTGATCTTGGCTTCGTGCACGCGCCAATCATATTCCTCGACCCAGTAGGCGCAGAATTCCTTCATGTAATCGAGATTGGTGCCATAGGCCCAGCCGCCATCGTCCGGCATTTCGTGCCAGGGATAGTCGGCGACGCGCCGGCGGATCTGTGCCAGCGTCTCGTCCGGGACCGCCAGCGTGAACGGTTCGATCGACGGCATGGGTCCGCCCTCAGGCGGCGGCCTGCTGACGGCAGTAGCAGGATGCGTGCACCGTGACCTCCGCGCGGGCCATCGCCTGGTCGAGCTGCTGCTTGATGTGCAGCGCCTCGACAGTCTCGCCCCGCTTCGTCAGGCATTCGTGCAGCCCGTGCAGGCTCCACAGGTTGCCGGGGTGCTGGCAGGCCCGGCTCAGGGTCTGGTCGAGTCCGAGATCTTCTCGGTAGACCGCTTCCGCTTCCTCATAGTGTCCCTGTTCCATCAACAGGGCGCCCAGCGCATGCCGGGTCGGCTGCATCCAGCCCCAGGGCTCGTCATAGGGCAGGGCGTCGTCGAGCTCGACCGATTTGCGCAGATGGGCGAAGGCCGCATCGAAATTGCCGCGCCGGTATTCCAGCTCGCCGTCGAGCATTTGTTCGGCGATGTCGAGCAGGTCGTAGACCCGGTTGTTGTGCACCCGGCGGCTCTCCGGCACCTTGTCCTTGGCCTCCAGGAACAGCGCTTTCTCTTTTTCGGCCTCCGCCACATTGCCCATGGCGGAATGCGCCACCGACTTGGCGTAGCGCATCATGGCGCTGGTGGCGCTGTAGAGTTCCTGGTTTTCCGGCATGTCCTGATCGACGATTTCCTGCCATTTACCGAAGCGCACCATCACATGCTGCTTCATGGCCAGATATCCTTCCAGGAAGTCGGCCATCGGCGGGGAGGGGACCAGCAGCAACTCCTCCGGGGTGGTGTCGATCAACTCCTGCGCCGCCTCGATCGCCGGCGTGTACTGGCCCAGGAACATCGCGCCGTAGATTGCGAAGTGGTAGTTGTGGGTGCGGTACATGGCGTAGACGTTTATCGCGCCTTCGCGCTCGAGATACTTGCGGTCCGCCACGCTGGCCTTCTGGTTGTAGACGACAACGTCGCGGTAATTGCCGCACAGCACATCGATATGGGTCGGCATATGGATCAGGTGACCGCTCTCCGGCACCAGGTCGCGCAGCCGGTCGCCGGCGCGCAGCGCCAGTTCGGGGAAGGGCGACATCTCCATCAAATGAACGTAGAGATGCAGCAGGCCGGGATGGTCCCAGCTGTCCGGCCGGTCGCGGAACGATGTCTCCAGGATGTCGCGCGCCTCCGCGGTCCCGGCGCCCTCGGCGATGCCGCCAGTCTTCAGATCCCACATCTTCCACGGTGTTTCGTTCATGATCGACTCGACGAATACGGTCTGGACCTCCAGATCGTCCGGATAGTCGGCCAGCACCTTGCGCATGGCGTTGGTGTAGTCTCGGTTCCAGGGCATCAGGTCGTCGATCGGATCGCGTTGCGGATAACGCGCATCAAGCGCCTCGATCAGCGCCTTTTCCACCGGCGTGACGCCGTCAATATTCGCCTTTGCGTCCTGCGCCGCGTCGTAGGCGACCGCGAGCGCTTTCGCGCGGCCTTTCGGGTCGTAAAGATGCCAAGGCAGGTTGTAGTTCGGCCCCGTGGCATAAGCGATGCCCCAATGCGCCATCGCGCAGCCGGGATCGGCTTCCAAAGCTTTGCCGAAACAGATCGACGCTTCGCCGTGATTGTAACCGAACAGCCAATTCAGACCGCGGTCGAACCAAAGCTGTGCGTCTTTCGAATTTGTCGTGACGGCCCGGCTGTACGGCCCCAGATCGTAATAGTCCATTGTCATCCCCCGTGACGGCTTGCCCTTCCTGGCAACCCTATCATGGGGGCGAATGCGGGATCATGTAAAACCGCGTGCTCTCTTCCGTGGGCAATAAAAAAGGCGCCCGCCGATGGGGCGGGCGCCTTCGATGCGTCACGCTGGTCTAATCGACGATGTGATAGACCGGCGCTTTTTCCATGGTCCAGTTGCCGCTGTCGGCGT
>JAPPPC010000044.1 GCA_028817685.1 Rhodospirillaceae bacterium | reverse complement strand
CCCGCCCCCCTACATTCGCTCGCCCGAAGCCACAAAGCAGGAACCCGCCCGGGACCGGATATACAGAAACCTTCCGCGGCGACGTCGCCCCCTGGGAGGTCGATGCGACGGAGCATTTCACCGTCGCCTATTACTATGAGAAGTTCGAGTCCGCGACCTGGCGCTTCCTGCGCCAGCAGGGCGCCGACCCGGCTGCGGCGCGGACGGTGGACGCGCTGACCCATTACAAGGCGGAGCTGCGCGACCGCGACATCTTTCGCATCGAAACGGCGCTGCTCGAGGCCGGCGACACGCCGCTGATCGCGCACAAGCTGTACAATGCCGAGACCGGCACGCTGTGCACCGCGATGCAGCAACGGCTCGCCGGGGTGAGCCTTTCCGGCGACACGGTCGAATGGGACGGCGATCCGCGCGAGAACCGGCCGGTACCGGCGGACGGGCCGAACTGGGTCGCCTCGCAGCGCAGCGTTGTGCGGCCGGAGGAAGCGGACTGGACCGGCCATCTGGCGCTGTCCGGCCATATCCACCGCTTCTCGACCGCGAACTCCTTCGTGATGGCGGCCTTCGGCATGACACCGGAATTCATGACCAGGGAACGGGTCGGCCTGTCGACCTTCGAGTTCCAGCTCACCTTCGGCAGCCGGCGCCCCACGCCGGGCACCCTGATCGACGTGGATTCCTGCGTGGCGCAGCTCGGCGGTTCGTCGATCCGGCTCTACCACCGGGTGCGCGACGGCGAGACCGGTGAGGACATTGCGGGCCTCAGCCAGTTCGGCGTGCAGCTCGACCTCGACGCGCGGCGGCCGAAGCGGATCGCCGACGATCTGCGCGAACGGGCCCAGGCGCTGCTCGCCACCGCGTAAAACGGAAGGCGGCCGCGATGTCCGAAGATTTCCGCATCAGAGCCTTCCGACCCGGCGACCTGCCGCGCCTGCACGAAATCCGCACGGTGGCCTACGAACCGATCTTCGCCTCCTTCCGGTCGATCGTCGGCGACCGGATCGCCGACGTCGCGATCGACTCGGCCGAAACGTCACAGGGCGACTATCTCGACAAGATCTGCGCGAGAGGCGCCGACCGCGACGTGTTCGTCGTAGAGCGGGACGGTACGATCGTCGGCTTCTACGCGCTCGGTCTCGATTATGAGACCCGGGTCGGCGAAATCGACCTCAACGCCGTCGACCCGGCCTATCAGGGCGGCGGGATCGGCACCGCCATGTACGCGGACGCGCTGGCCCGCATGAAGGCGGCCGGCATGAAGGTCGCCAACGTCGCCACCGGTGCCGACGACAGCCACGCCCCGGCCCGCCGGGCTTACGAGAAGGCCGGCTTCGGGCCGGTCCTACCGTGCGTGTATCTGTATAAGGAACTGTAAGGGCGCCGGAGCGCTGGTTACAGGGCATCGCGCCAGCGGACGCGCTGGCAATGTTACGGAATGGGGTAAACGGTAACAGCAAACAGCGGCATTTCCGCTTAGCGGGGTAGTTCAGTCGTGGCGCGGTGACGCCCGCGAGGCGAAAAGATAGCCAGAAGTCGACCTCGTCAGCTGGCGATCGTTCGGGGTGTTTAACCGCAGACTTTCTATTATTAGTGTTGGTGCGTGATGCTATCACGAATGTGTTCCGTCTGTTGTGTGCCTTGTTTCAAGCGGTCATCATGACGGCGTTATCGTAGAAAAGAGTGGGGCACCGGTCATGAATATCCCTGAAGCCATCGCCGAATTCCATGACGACTTGACCGCCTGGCGGCGCGATATCCACGCGTATCCGGAACTGGGTTTTGAGGAAGCGCGAACCTCCGACGTGGTTGCCGAGAAGCTGCAATCCTTCGGGCTGGAGGTGCATCGCGGGCTCGCCAAGACCGGGGTCGTGGCGTCACTTCGGGTCGGGAACAGTCCGCGCGCCATCGGACTGCGCGCGGATATGGATGCGCTGCCGATCATGGAAGCCAACGAATTCGATCACCGTTCGCGCGAGGATGGCAAGATGCACGCATGCGGCCATGACGGGCATACGGTGATGCTGCTGGGCGCGGCGCGCTATCTGACGCAGCACCAGGATTTCGACGGGTGTGTCCATTTCATCTTCCAGCCGGCGGAGGAAGGGCTCGGCGGTGCCAAGACCATGGTCGAGGAAGGTCTGTTCGAGCAATTCCCGATGGAGGCCGTCTACGGTATGCATAACAGTCCCGGCCTGCCGGTTGGGAGTTTCGCCATCCGCCCCGGCCCGATGATGGCCGGCGGCGCGTTTTTCGATATCTCGATCACTGGCGTCGGTGCGCATGGCGCACGGCCGGAATCTAGCGTTGACCCGGTGGTCGTGGCGGCACAGATCACCATGGCGTTGCAGACCATTGTGTCGCGCAATGCGATGCCGCAAGACACTGCCGTGGTGTCGATCACTCAGATTCATGGAGGCGACGCCTATAACGTCATTCCACAAACGGCCAAATTGTCCGGCACGGTGCGCGTCTTCAGCAAGGATACGATGCGTCTGGTCGAGGACAATATGCGCCGCATCGCCAAAGGCGTAGCCGAGGGGCTGGGCGCCAAGGCCGAGGTAGACTTCCGTGAGGTCTTTGTGCCGTTGGTGAATACGGTCGAGGAAACCGAGATTTGCGCGGATGTCGCCGCAAGCTTGGTGGGTGAGGACAATGTCAACCGCCGCCGTCCGCTGATTATGGCGTCGGAGGATTTCAGCTACATGCTGGAGGCGTGTCCGGGCGCCTATATCAATATCGGCAACGGCGATCAGGAAGGGTTCTGCCAGGTTCACAACCCACGCTACGATTTCAACGATGAGATACTGGCCTTGGGATCGAGCTACTGGGTGAAGCTGGTGGAAACCAAGCTGGAGAAGCAACCGCTCTAGGCCACATACCCATAAATTGGATGCCCGTTGATAGCGGATCGTGATTCAAACTTCTGAACGAAGGCGGTTTGCAATGGCGCGCTTAGATTTTACGGATTTCGAGTAGTCTGTGATCCACCCCTTGTTGCCGAACACGCCGCGGGGCGTTCCGCGCGTTGATGACCGCCGTGTTCTGAACGGTATCTTCTGGCGCTTGCTCATCTACGACCGACGTACCGGTCACGTCTGAACCTGCGAAATAACCGGGCGTAAGACAGCGCAAACAGACATCGCTGCCGGCACCGGCCCGCGACCTGTGCGCGACGCCCCGACCAGGACCGACACTGTATCGCGCAACGGAGTTCACTGGGGAGTCTGAGAACTCCGCCGGCGCCTGTGTTCGGCCAGGATGGCCCTGGGTTTCTGCGGTGCGGTATCAACGAGACACGCCTGCTCCCCATCGCAGCAATCCATGACCGGTGTACGGCACATGCCGCACTCGTAATGGCCGCGAACGAATTCCATGCGGGCGGGTTGTCCACACCAGGGACAGCGGTCGGTCATCGGTAGATTCAGATCAGTGACGCCAATTAACTCCGTCTGAGCAGTTTATTCTTAAGGCTAAATCACTACCACCACATTCCCGATCAATCCCCCCGCCTCCAATACCTCATGAGCCTCAGTGATCTGCTCCAGCGAAAACACCTTCGCCATCCGATGCTTTAGTGCCCCTGACTGCATCCATCGGGTCAGGTCCGCGATCACGACCGCGCGTTCCTCATGAGTAAGCATGTAGACCTGAGTGAAGGAGATACGCGCACCCTTGTAGCCAAAGCCGTAATAGTCGAACTCGAACTTAGGCGCGCGGGTCGAAGAATAGGTGCCGATGGTGCCGCGCGACGCGATGATGGCAGCGTCGAGCTCGGCGTTGGTGCCTAAATCGACCTCGGCGATGTGGTCGACGCCGTGTCCGTTCGTCGCCGCCAGGATGGCAGCGACGAGGTCCGGTTCCTTGCGGTAGTTCAGCACCGTCTTAGCACCGGCCTCCCGCGCGATGGCAGCTTTTTCGTCCGAGCTGACCGTGGCTATCACTTCGGCGCCAGAGAGGGTGGCAATCTGGACCGCGTACTCGCCAACAGCTCCCGCCCCGCCCTGTACCAGGACGTACTTGCCCCGGACTGGGCCGGCCCAAAGAACAGCGTAATGAGCCGTTTGTGCCGGGACGCCGAGACAGGCGGCTTCCTCGAAACTGACGCCGTCCGGCAGCGGGATAGCCAGTTCGGCCGGAAGCGCGACGTACTCCGCCGCTGTACCGTCTGCGCGACCGTGCTGCGCGTTGTAGAGCCATACCCGCTCGCCGACGCGGGTGCTTGCCACACCCTCGCCCGTCGCTTCGACGGTGCCAGCGCCGTCGCTGTGCGGGATGACGCGCAGGTACTCAAGCCTGCCGCCGAGCCAGCCGGCGCGCTTTTTGGTGTCGGACGGGTTGATGCCCGAGGCAGCCACCCTCACGAGCACCTCCCCGGCCCAGGGCTGGGTGTCTCAGTCTCGCCGACTGTCAGGACATCGGCTGCGTGTCCGAGACACTCGTACCAGGCTGCGCGCATAGAATGGTTCTCCCGTCAGTTTGCGTCAGACGCAGCACTCGCACTCACACCCGCATTTCCAAGAAGCACGGCAGTCGTCAGGTAGCGTGTGGCGGTCAGGCGTTTCACGACCCCAGTCTGGCAGGATTCGATTCAGTTTTGGAGCCCGGCATAAATTGAATGCCGAAGCGCAGGGGGCAGGTCAGAGACCTCGGACGGGCGACTACAGATATGCGAATTACATCCGACATGCCCGGTCGCTACGCGGCACGACCGGGGTTAGCCAATCCAAGACATCAGCCGACAAACATAGCGCCCTATCAGCTTCTCCTGTTGGCTTATCAAAGCCCGTTCAACGCAATCATATCGCCCCGTGCCGCGCTTTGGCGCAGTTTGATCAATGGTTGGTATTCGTCGGCCTCATGCCAACGCTTTAGGGCCTCCATATCGGCAAACTCTATTATGACAACACGCTTAGCTTCCCAGTTCCCTTCGAGGACATCGAAATCAGGTGCGATAGCAATCACCTTGCCGTCGTATTTTCCAAACATGTTTTGGAATTTCTGTACGTACTCACCCATCGCTTCTTCATCGACAAGTTCCGTGAGGTTGTAGATTACGTATGCGGCCATGTGAGAAATCCTTGGATCGAATGCCTGAGTGGAGTATTCGCGCTTAATGGGAGCGAATGAAGCCGGCGCGCTTGCCTCGCTGCGCGAAGTTAAGTGGACATACTACTTATCTCCGTTCCAAATAAAGTATTATGTCCTCTTAATATCTATCCCCTTAATATCGGTCGCTTCCACCAATCGCATGCTGCCGTTAATCGTCATCCATTTATGAACCAGCAGTTCTGAATCAATCCATCTCTGACTTCGACGACTGAAATGAGCACCAAAACACGCCCGTCATCGAATCCCACAAGACGTTCGTGATCAATGACCATTGTACCTAGAACCGTGCGCCCAAGGAGTTCCGCGCGAAGATTGGAATTGCTAAAACGCTCCTCGTAAAAATCTCGTATTTCATCGTGCCCACGACGTAATAGTTCGTTTGATGGCAATGATCGCATCTCGACAGTCTGCGAAAAAGTATCAAGAAAAGCATCAATATCATGTGCGTTGTAGGCGTCAAATTGCCGTTGAACGACAACCTCTGGTGCATCTGGCATCGATTTCTCACTGGTGTTTTTTAGACCCAGTACAAATTAATTCGACAGGTGGATTTGGGTATATAAAATTCCGCGATTTTCACGCCCCTTGCCAGCCCATAGTCCGTTGTCCGTCGCCTACGCCGCCAGTTCCTGGCTCGGGTCCGGCGCAACCCCGTCCGTGTCCCAAGCGAAAAGAACGAACTCGGTCAAAACAAAGGTCCCGTTGCCGCCGCTCGCGCCGGCGCGGCAATAATCGATCCGGCCTTTTCCGCGCTTCCGCCGTCGCTAGCCAACTTTGCTGTGGCTTCGTCGGTAATGTTTGGCAGATGAATTAGCCAGGGGCGTTGCGCCGTAGCGCCGCATCACCGCCAGCCAGTCTTCCCGTCACGGCGCCGCGCATGACCGACGTCGCACCGGTATAGACACGGTAGTAAATCCCGGCGACCTCACCGGCGGCATAAAGACCCGGAATGGGGTCGCCCTCAGCGTTGATGACGCGGGCGCGTTCGTCGATTTTTACACCGCCGAACGTGAAGCAGTTCGAGCAAATCATCGGCCAGGCCCGAAATGGCCCCAGGGAAATCGGTCGTGCCCAATGGGATTTGCGAGGTGCAAGACCGGTCGTCGACAGGCCATCGGTTTGCAACGGATCGAATCCATCCGATGCCGGACAGGCTTGGTTGTAGGCCTCCACGGTGGCCAGGAAGTTGCGCTCATCGACTTCCATCGCGTTGGCCAGTTCGGACAGGCTTTCCGCCTGGATCGGCGGCACCCGCGAGCGCACGGTCACCGGCCAGTTCTCGATCTCATCGAGCCTGGAGTCGAACACCGCATAGGCAATGCCATGGCGTTGCGCCATGATGAGACGGGCAACCTCCTCATACGTCGCATCGACCATGCCCGGCGCTTCGTCGGTGAAGCGCTGACCTTCATCGTTGACCAGGATGCCGTAGGAATAATTCAAAACCACCGGCTCTATATCGGTGGAACGCGGATCGACCGGTTGCGCGTGGAAACTGCTGAAATCACCGCAAGATGCGGCGCCAACCGACAATGCCATGCGCACGCCTTCGCCGCGATTGTAGTGGCCGCCACGCGAAACCGGGCGGATAAACTGGGCCTGTGGCCCCACATAGTGGCTCAGCATTTCCTGGTTTCCCTGATAGCCGCCGCTGGCCAAAATCACATTGCGCCCTCTGACCGCAACCAGTTTGTTGCCGGGCCCGACGGCCTTTACGCCAGCGATCGCGCCATCATCATCCAGGATCAAGTCGCGCGCGCCGGTCTCGTAATGAACCTCGAAATCCTCTGGCCGCGCGTCGACATAGGCGCCGAGCGCCTCGATCAGCGCCAGGCCACCGCCGATCGGCCCCATTCTGGTGGTGGACTGGCTCAGGAAGTAGAGCGGCAGAAAATCGAATTTGATCCCAAATCCCTTCAGCCATCTGAGGGCTTTTGGCGCTTCGTCGGCGAAGGTGGCAATAAAATTGGGATCGACCACGCCGAGCGCGCGGAGCACCGCCGGCTGGTCCTCCCGGTCGCGCACCGCATCCCGGACGATTCCTGGATCCGGCCACCCCCCGGCATTGGCCGCGAAGCGTTCCTCGAAATCGTCCGAAACGGCATCTTCGGACTTCATGCGCCAGAAACTCTCGGTGTAGCGC
>JAPPPC010000127.1 GCA_028817685.1 Rhodospirillaceae bacterium | reverse complement strand
GCGTTGCGGCGTGACCGTGGCGCGGTCGCCGCGGCGCAGCAGGGCGGTCGTCGTTTCCGACTCAATGACCGCCGGCCCTGCGATGGGCTGACCGGCCGGCAGAATGTCGAGATCGTAGATCGGCGCATCGATCCAGCCGTCGATGTAAATCCGCCGATGGGCCCCGGGCGCCGCTTCAGGGCCGGCCGGATTCGGTGCTTCGTCCGGCGTTTCCGGCAGGACGCCGACGACAGCGACCCGTGCATTGACCAGCACGACTTCCTGGTCCTTGAGCGAGTAGGTGAACAACTCCTCATGCCGGTCGTGGAAGCGGTCGGCTACCTGCTGCATCAGATCGTCCGCGTCCCAATCCAGCGCGTCCAGGGTGACATCGACTTCGAAGACCTGCTCCCCATAGCGCATATCGGCCAGGCGGCGCAGTTGCACCGGGCCGTCGAACCAGGCAGCAAGGCGCTCGCGGCCTTCGGCCTCCATCTCGGCATAAAGGCTGCGCAACGTATCCGCGCCGAGCGCGCCCATATCGCCGACATGAGTACGGCTGACCTCGAAGCGCAGATCGGAGGCGAGCATCCCCCACGCCGACAACACCGAAGCGACACGCGGCGCGATGACGCGTTTGATCTCCAATTGCCGCGCCAGATCGGTGACATGAAGCCCGGCCGCGCCGCCAAAGGAGAGAAGCGCGAAGCGCCGCGGATCGACGCCGCGCCGTACCGAGATCAGCCGGATGCCCTCCGCCATGTTGGTGTTCACGACCTGGTGGATACCGGCCGCCGCTTTGGTTTCATCGATGCCCAGCGAACCGGCGAGCCGGGCGACCGCCGCCCTGGAGGCTTCGACATCGAGCTTCTGGCGTCCGCCGAGAAAGTTGTCGGCGTCGAGATAGCCCAGGACAAGATTGGCGTCGGTGACGGTCGGTTCGGTGCCGCCGCGGCCATAGCAGGCGGGTCCGGGATCGGCGCCGGCGCTCTGCGGACCGACATGCAGAACGCCGCCGGCATCGACCCGCGCAATGGAACCGCCGCCCGCACCCAAGGTGACGATGTCCAGGCTCGGTAGCGCGACCCGTTCATTCGCAACAGCCCGGTTCGAGGACAGGGTCGCCTCGCCATCAACGATCATGGAGATATCGCTGCTGGTGCCGCCCATGTCGAACGGAATGAGATCGTTCACGCCCATCAAACGCGCCGAGTGCCGGCCGCCGCCGACCCCGCCCGCGGGTCCGGATAGCACCGTACCGGCAGCCAGCCGCACCGCTTCCGCAACCGGCGTCACGCCGCCATGCGACAGGATGATCAGCAAGGTGCCGGTGTAGCCCGCCTCCTCAAGCCGTTCGGCCAGCCGGGTCAGGTAGCGTTCCAGGATTGGACCGACATAGGCGTTCACGACTGTCGTCGAGACCCGCTCATACTCCTTGATCTGCGGCAGGACCTCAGAGGAAAGGGACACATAGGTGTCCGGTAGACGCTTTGCGAGAGCCGCGCGCGTGGCCTGTTCATGCGCGGGGTCGCGATAGGCATGCAGATAGCAGACGGCGACCGAGTCGACGCCTTCTGCCTTGAGTTCGTCGATCGCCTGATTGAGGGATCGGCGGTTGAGCGGCGTGCGGACGCCATCATGCGCGTCGATCCGTTCGCGGACGCCGAGCCGAAGGTAACGCGGCACGAGTGGTTCCGGCGGAGCCAGCCGCAGATTGTAGCGTTCTGGCTTCAGGCCCTCCCGCATCTCCAGCACGTCACGATGGCCTTCGGTGGTGAGCAGCCCGACTTTGGCGCCCTTGCGTTCAAGCAAGGCGTTGGTCGCCACGGTCGTGCCGTGGACAATGCGTTCGGCCTGATGCAGCAGGTCGCTCAGCGATAAGTTCAGGCGCTCCGCCAACCGGGTCAGCCCGTCGATCACGCCGATCGACTGGTCCTGTGGGGTCGAAGGCGCCTTGGCCAGGGTCACCTGGCCGGTCTGGTCTATCGCGACGACATCCGTGAAGGTGCCGCCGACATCGATGCCGATACGATACATGGATTAGCTCGTGATGATGCCGTTGCGCCGGTCCCGCAGGCGGGCGTCCGGGTCTCGTTTCGCCGGGTCGCCCCAGCCGCCGCCGCCGGCGGATTGGACATGGAAGCTGTCGCCGGCACGCACCGGGATGCCTTCTTCCTTAGTCTTGAGAACGCGCGGTTTGCGGCGCTTCGAGCGGAGGGTATAGCGATGCGGCGCGCTATCGGTGCCACCGACCAATCCGCAGGAACCGTGTTTAGCCCCTTCGCCGGCGGTATTGGCGATGCAATCCGTGTCTGTCTCCACGACGAACTCCATGTCGGCGCCGGAGCCGCCGCGGAACTCGCCGTCCCCGCCTGAGTCAGGCCGGAACTCGTGGGTTTTGAAGTGCAGAGGAAAACGGGACTCGGCGACCTCGACACTGCCGAATTTCAGACCGCCGGTGGAATGCCACTCGCCGGCCGTATGCCAGCCATCGCCGCCGGAGGAGGCGCCGGCGCCGGGCCGGGCGTGGAACATGTGCCAGATGAAAGGTTTCCCAGTGCGGGGATCCTCGCCCTTGATGGCGATGCGGAACCGTTTACCCCATCCGGCCATCGTCCGGTCCGGACAGGCAGGTGCCAGCGCCTTGACGATCGCTTCGATGATCTCTTGACCGCAATGGCTGGTGCAAAGCGTCACCGGCGCGCCTTCATCCGCCCAGACAACGGTGCCTTGCTTGGCGATCACATCGATGGGCCGAAAGGTGCCGCCATTCTTCGGGGTATCCGGATCGATCAGGAAGGCGATCGCCATGCCGACCGCGGATCGCGTATTGGCGTAGGAAGAGTTGATGAAACTCGATACCTGCGGGTCAGAGTCGGACAGATCGATCGTAAGGTCGCTGCCTGATTTTGTGACTTTGGCGTGCACGCGGATATCCTCATTACCGCGCCCGTCATCGTCGAGCAGCGCCAAACCTTCGTAGGTGCCGTCCTTCCATTCGGCGAAGACAGCGCGCGCTTGGCGTTCCGAAGCGTCGAGGATGGCATCGACCGCACGTGACACCACGCTGCCGCCATACTCTTCCATGAGCGCCTGGAGACGTCTTTCACCGATATGGACCGAGCCAATCTGCGCGGCCAGGTCACCGTGAAAGTCGCGCGGATGGCGGACATTGGCGGCCATCATGCGCAGAATATCTTCGCGCAGCTCGCCCTTGTCGTATAGCCGGATCGCCGGTAGGCGCAGCCCTTCCTGCCAGATCTCGCGCGCCGAGGCGTTGTATGCGCCGTAGGTCGCGCCACCGATGTCGCTGTGATGCGCCCGGTTGACCGCCCAGAAAACCAGCCGGTCGCCATCGAAGATCGGCACGAAGGCTGTCAGGTCGGGCAAATGGCTGCCGCCGAAATAAGGGTCGTTGAGCAGGAACACATCGCCCTTATGCACATCGTCGCCGAAAAATTCGACGACCGCCTCCGTCGCCCAGGACAAGGCGCCCACATGGACCGGAATATGCTCTGCCTGGGCGACGAGGATGCCGTCTGCGCCACACAGGGCCGTCGAAAAGTCACGGCTGGAATTCAGGATCTGCGAATAGGAGGTCCGCAGCATCGCCTCCCCCATCTCTTCGACGATGGCGCTAAGCCGGTGCTGAATGACGGATACGGTAATCGGGTCGACGGCGGCGGTCGCCGTTGCTTCGAGTGTACTGCTGTCGTTCATGTCATTTCCTTTGCACGGCGAACCTAGCATGCCGTCCGCCCGATCTTGAACTGCTATACGGTTCGATAGACCATGGTTCAATTGTTCGATGTTCGGAGGGCGAGGCGGTATGTCATCTGATACCCCGCAGCTTGAAAGAGGACCGGACGGGTTTTTCCGTCTGCCTTCGTTTCAAAAAGCCGCTGACGGTCAGCCGCGTTTCACGCTCGCGTTGCCGCCTTCCTATGAACAGGATCCCGGGTTGAACATCCTGGCGCGACTGGAATCGCAGCACGCAGGCTTCGAGTTTGCGTCGCGCGCCTTCTTCGACGCGCATCTGCGGCCCGGTGACATCTTCATCGATGTCGGGGCGCATATCGGTACCTACAGCCTTGCCGCGGCGACGCTTCATCCGGGGCAATTGAAAGTTATTGCGATGGAGGCGCACCCGCTGAATGCGATGACCATGATGCGCCAACTGGCACAAAACGGTTTGCAGCTCGACGTCGAACTGGTTTGCGCGGCGGCGGGCGCCGTGCCCGGCCTGTCAAAGCTGTGGCCCTATTCCACGATGGGGAACTTCGTTTCCGACACAAGGCCCGCCGATGCCCCGGCGGACAACCCCCCGCTTTCCGTTGCGGTGATGCCGCTGACCCAGCTCTTCGAAGGGCGTGAAGACCTGGCACCAGGACGCATCTTCCTGAAGATCGATGTGGAAGGGTACGAGCCGGAAGTTCTCGCGGGGGCCGACGCGTTGCTGGCATCCGGCCGGGTCGCGGCGGTGGTATTGGAAAAGAGCGATCACCACGCACCTGCGGCGCGTTGGACCGCCTTCGAAGCGATGATCGCGCAGCTGGAATCGCATGGTTATACGATCCGCTGGTTCCCGCATCTGCACTTGCCCTGCATCCTGATGCCGTGGGTGCCGGGCAACGAGGCGGGTAATCTGGTGGCGCTCGCGCCGGGTTTCGCTCCCCTGCAGAGCTATGATGGTCCTTATGCCTCCTACACCGGGCGGCCGCCGCCGATGCAGGAAGACGTCTCTTTGCAGGAACGGGTCGCTTTGACCGAGCGGTTGATGGCGGCCAAGGCCAGCGATGGCTGGCGCTGGGCGGACCCGCGCGAGATGGAAGCAGGTGCGGCCGAGCGCGCGGCCTTGGTTGCGCCCCACATTCCGGAGCGGGCCCGTATCCTCGATCTCGGGGCTGGGTTGATGCAGATCGGGCTGCGCATGAAGCTGGGCGCGGTCTATACGCCGGTCGACCTGGTTCGCTATGCCGACGCGACCGTGTTGGCCGACCTCAATGACAACCAGTTCCCCGACGGTAGCTGGGATTGCGCGCTCGCTTTGGAGCTGTTGGAGCACATCCATGATGCGCCCGCCTTGCTGTCGCGCATCCGCGCCGCTGCGGACACTTTTATCTGCACCTATCGCGGCGGCGGCGATGCCCAGGCGCGCCGTGCGGCCGGCTATTTCAACGATTTTTCACGCACCGATATGGAGGGGTTGCTGGGTGCCGCCGGCTGGTCGGTCGAGACCGTGGAGGAACACGGTCCCCATACACTGTTCGTGTGCCGGTGAATTTAGCACTGTGCTACGATAGCCGCGGAGGGGCGTCATGCTGACCGATGCGCAAATCGCACAGTATCATGAAGATGGCTTTATCGTGCCGGACTACCGGCTGCCGCAGGAGATGCTGGCGGCACTGTCGCGGGATGTGGACCAATTTATCGGCGACGATCCGGAACGGCGTCAATTCGTTCCGACCATGTTCGACTATGACGCACGGTTCGTAGAATATGCACGTGAACCCGCATTGCTCGACATGATCGAACAACTGGCCGGGCCCGATTTCGCTCTATGGAATATGAGCCTGTTCGGCAAGCCGGCGCGCGACGGCAAGAAGGTACCGTGGCATCAGGACGGCGAGTACTGGCCGATCCGCCCGATGGCGACGACCCGCATCTGGATCGCGCTCGACGAAACCAGCCGCGAAAACGGCTGTCTGCGCTATGTCCGCGGGTCGCACAAGCGACAGGAGATCCGCCAGCATCACGAGGCGGAGAATCGCGACATGCTGCTGCATTACGGCATCGATCCGGGCGAGATCGACGAAACGGACGTGTTCGATCTGGTGCTCGAACCGGGCCAAATGGCGATCCATGACATCTACATGGTGCACGGCTCCGACGCGAACGAGACCGACCGCTCGCGCCGCGCCATCGTGCTCAACTACATGCCCACAACGTCACATTTCGACCACGCGCTGGCGGCGAAGCAGTACGCCGAGATGGATTTCAACTTTAACCACACCTACCGGCCTCTGTTCCTGATGCGCGGTGTCGACCGCTGCGGGCTTAACGATTTCGAGAGAGGTCACGACCGGATCGGCAAGCGTGCGGCTTAATGTTTCTTAGCCCGCACCGCCGGGTCGGAGGGGAAATCCGGTTGGTTTTCGGGCATCGCCTTATCGAAGGCTGGCAATCCGCGGCAGCGTTCATCCAGCTCCAGCAGGAGCGGGTAGGCTGATAAATCCAGGCCGCTGAGACGCGCGTTATACATCTGCGGCACGAGATAGAGGTCGCCGACGGTCGGCTTCTCGTCATAGCAAAATGGCGTCACGGAAGCGCGGCGTTGCAGCAGCGTCTCGCAGGTTTTGAACCCTTCGTGGATCCAGTGGCCGTACCAATCGGCGCGGCCTTGCCGTTCGACGTCATATTCGGCCTTCAGGTGGCGTTGGATTTTCGGGCCGATGACCGGATGGATTTCGCAGGCTATGACCTGGCTGAAGGCGCGGGATCGGGCGCGGGCGATGGGGTCTTCCGGGAACAGGGAAGGGCCCTCGAACATCTCCTCGATGAATTCGATCAGGGCCGTCGATTGGGTGACGATCTCCCCATCGATCATCAGGCTGGGAATGAGCATTTGCGGGTTGACCGCCCGATAGTCCTCCGGGGCGCCGCCATCGAGGCTCACGGGAATGTATTCGTAGTCGACGCCCTTGATGTTGAGCGCCGTGCGCACCCGCTGGCCGGCGGAGTTGCGGTAGCGGGAATAAAGTTTCAGCTCCATTTAGCGATACCCTTCGGGATTGGCGGGGAAGTCCGGCTGGTTCGGCGGCATCGCCTTGTCGAATGCGGGCAGGGCGCGGCAGCGTTCGTCGATCGCGGTGAGCAGCGGGTAGGGCGACAGATCGATCTCGAACAGGCGTGAATTGTAAAGCTGGGGGACGAGATAGAGATCGCCGATTGTCGGCTTGTCGTCGTAGCAGAAGGGCGTTTCCACGGCGCGTTGACGCATCAGATCTTCCAGAGTCCGGTAACCGTGATGCAGCCAGTGCTCGTACCAGCGCCGTACCTCCTCCTTCGTCAGTCCGCGCTCGTCGGCGAGGTCGCGCCGCATGCGGCCGACACCGACCGCGTGCATTTCGCAGGCGATGACCTGACCGAAGGCCCGGCTGCGCGCCCGCGCCACCGGATCCTCAGGCAGAAGGGATGGACCGTCGAAATTTTCCTCGATGAACTCGATCAACGCCGTCGACTGCGTGCCCCGCTCGCCGTCGACCACCAGCGTCGGGCTCAGA
>JAPPPC010000311.1 GCA_028817685.1 Rhodospirillaceae bacterium | reverse complement strand
CTGGCCCTTCTCCACCGCATTGAGCAGCGCCGTTATCGTTGCGCCCTCTTCGTCTCCACAGGGCAGCAGGTCCGCACCTTTTTGGCCATCGAAACGGTATCTATGACTCAATGCCCAACGAAAGAATGCGAGGTCGGATTCACGGGTCGCGGTCAACAACACGCCGCTCGCACACGTCGCGACGGAGAGTTCGATATCCCCATAATCGCGAATATCCGTGGTGTCTCCATAGTCTACATCGGTTACGGCGATCCCGTCGGCAGCATTCGTGGCGACCTTTATTACTTCGTCATAGGCGACATCGCCTAAGAGTTCCGAAATAAAGCGTACGTCGATGGTGAAATAATCGATTTCAATTTCTCTCGACAGCAATGTCCGACTGATGATCAATGGGTTCGGTTCATAGGTCCTGCATACAAAGCCACCCGTATCTCGGAAAAACAGTGCGACTGGATTCTGCGACACCGTCTGCGCCTCCGGCCCGATGAAGCAGGCCCGCGCGTGCCGGTGCAGGTTTCGAACGATGAAGTTGGACAACCCCTCCGCCGTCGCCTCGATCCGGCCGTCACCGACTTGCGCGTAGTCCGACAATTCGCTGCCGGCACGGCTTTCATAGGTACGCGGTGCAATACAGACAACGGCTTTGTACCCTTCGGCGAGGAAACCGTACGACGATTGCAGACAATGATCGCTATAGACCGCCGATCCACACAAAAAAAGCAGATCCGCGCCCAACTGTTTCGCCCGAAGCGCGCTGCACTGTTGCGCTGCACCGGCGCACCATCGCGCCGCATCGGTCAGATCCTCGGCTAAGACCGCCTCTGGGATAAGGTTGTATCGAAATTTGGCGAAACGCTTTACCGCAACTACCGATGGATGGCTGTCGATGCGCGGTCTGTCGCGTTCGCGTGTATAGAAATCGAAAATGATCTCCCGGTCACGGGCCACGGCCGGCAGGTTTCCCGGCGCCAACAAGCTCGGCAAGCCATATGCAAAGAGCGCATCGAGGTAGGCGTCACCCCATACGATCGCATTGATCATCAGCGGTGCCGTACGACCTTCACCTGACGGTGGCAAATCTTGGATACGCTGTTTTTCAAGGTCAACGAAGTCCAACAGCGCCAACAATTGCACCGCAGAGGCCGACCGGTCCCGTAACCGCTCCAAAAGCCGTCGCGCCATCACGCTCTTGCGGTGCCGAAGCAAATTATGCGCGACCAGCTCGACCTCCCGGTCCGGCAGCACGGCCAAGGCCAGCGCATCGTTCGGATCGAGCAACAGCGCCGTTTGCCCGTAACCGTTCGCCTTCACGCGATACGCGTAGTCTCCCGCCGCGTCCGCGAGCCGGTCGAACAGCCATGCCAACCCACCATGGATCGAAATGGCATCGGGATTGGGGTCTGCGGTCTCGGAAACCAACGTTTCGCTCAACATGGCGCGCGCTTCAGGCAAGGCACCGTTGCGAACCAGTAGTTCGAGCCGCTCCGCCGTCTGAATGAGGTCGTTCAAATCCGCCTGGACCAATTCTGCCCCAATCCGCAGCCATGTAACCGTTAACATCCTGACATAGCTGTCGCCTGCCTCGTAGCGCGAACCGCGTCTTTCCTTGTCCGCCCTGGCCCGTTAAGGTCGCGGCAACCGCGCCAGTGGCGCGAAATCTATTGATACATCGGGGAGAATCCATAATGAGCAGCGATCTCGTCACCTACGAGTCGAACGACGGCATCGCCGTCATCACCATAAACCGGCCGGAGAAGATGAACGCGCTGAGCAACGGCGTGGTCGCGTCGATTCGCGACGCCTTCATCAAGCTGAACGAATCCGACGACCGCTGCGCCATCGTTACCAGCGCGGGCGACCGGGCGTTTTCCGTTGGCGCCGACCTGAAGGATCCGCCGCGCGATCCGGAGCTGTGGGAATGCATGCCCGGCGTCGGCGTCAATGTGGACAAACCGCTGATCGCCGCGGTCAAGGGATACTGCGTGGGCGGCGCCTACTGCCTGGTGCAGTTCTGCGACATCGCCATCGCAGACGAGACAGCCGATTTCTTCTATCCGGAGGCGCAGATCGGCTTCTGCGGCGGCTTGATTGCGGGCCTCGCCGCCCGGTTGCCGCATAAAATCGCCATGGAGTTCATGCTGAGCGGCAAGCACTTCGACGCGCAACGCGCTTATGAAACCTGCATGGTCAACAAGGTCGCACCCGAAGGGCAGCTCATGGAGGTGGCCATGGATTATGCGACGATCTTCCGCGACAGCGCGCCTTTGGTCACCGGCATGTTGAAGCGTTTCGTGCGCGACGAAGTTGTCAATCGCGGCCCCTCGGAACTGTCGGCATTGGCGCGCAAGGACCTGCTCGCGGTTTCGCGCAGCGAGGACCAGCAAGAAGGCGGTCGCGCCTTCCGGGAGAAACGCAAGCCGGTCTTCCAAGGCCGCTAAGCGCAACGGCCGGCGGGTTTCCTTTGCCGGCCTGTGCTATCCTGCTGTATAAGGCCGACTGCGTCTGAGAAACCTACGGCAAGTTGCTGAAATGTATCTGCTAATCGATAATTACGACAGCTTCACCTACAACCTCTGGCACTTCCTAGGGGAGCTGGGAACGGTGTTCGAGGTACATCGCAACGACGCCATCACGGTCGACGAGGCGATGGCGATGAATCCCTCCGGGATCGTCATCTCGCCGGGCCCCTGCGACCCGGACAAGGCCGGCATCTGCCTCGACCTCGTCAAAGCGGCGGCCGGCAAGGTGCCGGTTCTGGGCGTTTGTCTCGGCCATCAGTCAGTGGGACAGGCGCTTGGCGCGAAAGTAATCCGTGCGCCGGAATGCATGCACGGCAAGTTGAGCGAGATCAACCATCAGGGCAACGGTCTGTTCAAGGATTTACCCAGCCCGCTGACCGCGACGCGTTATCATTCGCTCATTCTAGACCGGGACTCCGTGCCGGAATGCTTCGACATCACCGCGGAGACCGAGGACGGCATCGTGATGGGTATCGCCCATAAAGAGATGCCGCTCTACGGCGTACAATTTCATCCGGAGAGTATTGCCTCGGAACACGGGCATGATTTGTTGAAGAACTTTTTGGATTTGGCGGTCCACTGAGGCGCGCGATGGCCGAAAACGCAGATATTTTCAAAGGGCTCCTGGCCAAGGTTGGTAGCGGCGGCACGCTGAACACGGCGGAAGCCGCGCACGCCTTCGATATCATGATGTCCGGCGACGCGACCGCCTCGCAAATGGGCGGGCTGCTGTTGGCCCTCCATACGCGCGGCGAGACGGTGGAAGAGATTACCGGCGCGGCAACGACCATGCGCGCCAAAGCAACGACGATCACGGCGCCGGATGATGCGATGGATGTGGTCGGCACGGGCGGCGACCGGTCCGGTACGTACAATATCTCAACCTGCATTGCGATCGTCGTGGCCGGTTGCGGTGTCCCCATCGCAAAACATGGCAATCGGGCCGCGTCTTCCAAATCGGGGGCGGCCGACGTGCTCGGGACCCTTGGGATCAATATCGATGCCGATTTTCCGCTGCTGGAGAAATCGGTCCGCGAGGCGGGCATCTGTTTCATGATGGCGCAGCGCCATCACGGCGCCATGCGCAACGTCATGCCGACGCGGGTCGAACTCGGGACGCCGACGATATTCAACATCCTGGGCCCCCTCTCCAACCCCTCCGGTGTCAAACGGCTGCTGGTCGGGACCTATGCACGCAAATGGATCGAGCCGATGGCGGAAACGCTCGGCAAACTGGGCGCTGAACGGGCTTGGGTCGTTCACGGATCGGATGGGCTGGACGAATTGACGACGACCGGCACCTCAACTGTTTGCGAATATTATGACGGCAAAACCCATACTTTTGAGCTCTCGCCGGAAGAGGCTGGACTGCCCCTCTGCAAACCCGAAGACCTGAAAGGCGGCGATCCGGAATACAATGCCGCAGCCATTCACGCCGTGCTGGCCGGCGAAGAGAGTGCCTATCGCGATATCGTATTGTTCGGCACCGCGGCGGCTTTGAAAGTTGCCGGCCGCGCCGACGATCTGCGCGACGGGGTCGCCCTGGCCGCCGAGGCGATCGCCAACGGCAAGGCGAAGGAGAGCCTGGAAAAGATGGTGGCCATCACCAACGAGGGCAGCGCATGAGCGACGTTCTGGATCGAATCTGCGCCGACAAGCGCGACCATGTCGCCGCCTGCAAGTCGGAGATTTCGGCGGAAGACATGAAATCCCGTGCGGCTGACGGCCCGCCGCCGCGCGGCTTTGCCGAAGCGCTGGTTCAAGCCTCAAGCGACGGCGGCTACGGGTTGATCGCGGAATTGAAAAAGGCCTCGCCCAGCAAAGGACTGATCCGCGAGGACTTCGCCCCCTCCTCGATTGCGCGCGCCTATCAGGCCGGCGGTGCCACCTGTCTCTCGGTATTGACCGATGCGCCATATTTCCAAGGCAAGAACGATTACCTGACCGCGGCGCGAATGGCCACCAACCTGCCGGTGCTGCGCAAAGATTTCATGCTCGACCCCTATCAGGTCTATGAGGCGCGCGCGATCGGCGGGGACTGCATCCTACTGATCATGGCGGCCCTAGAGGACAGCGTGGCTGCCGAACTGGAAGGGTTGGCGGTGGAACTCGGCATGGATGTTCTGGTCGAGGTCCATAATGCGGAAGAGCTCGAACGAGCCCTGTCGCTAAAATCGGGCCTGATCGGCATCAACAATCGCAATCTAAAGACGCTCGACGTCGATCTCGCGACAACCGAAACGCTGGCGCCCACCGTGCCCGAAGGACGCACCGTCGTCGGCGAGAGCGGTCTCGGCTCGCCGGCCGATCTGGCGCGGTGCGCGCATCAGGGCGTTCGCTGCTTTCTGATCGGGGAATCGCTGATGCGCCAGGACGACGTGGCAGCCGCGACCCGCGCCATCCTGCAAATGCCGGCAGCGGCACCGGCCTGATGGCGACGCTGACGCATTTTGATTCCGACGGAAACGCGGTGATGGTCGACGTCTCCGCCAAGGACGAAACCGAGCGTGTCGCGACGGCCGCCGGCGCGGTCGTTATGCAACCGGAAACCGTGCAATTGATCGCGGATGGCGGCGTGAAAAAAGGCGATGTCCTTTCCGTTGCGCGGCTTGCCGGCATCATGGGCGCTAAGAAAACGCCGGACCTGATCCCGCTCTGCCACCCGCTGGCGCTCTCCTCGGTCAAGGTTGAGCTGAGCATCGATACGGACCGCAACGCGGTCGATATCGAAGCGACTTGCAAACTGAAGGGCCGCACCGGCGTTGAGATGGAAGCACTGACCGCGGTTTCCGTCGCCGCCCTGACCGTCTACGACATGTGCAAGGCTGTCGACCGCGGCATGCAGATCACCGATATCCGCCTGACTCACAAATCGGGCGGCAAATCGGGCACCTACGAAGGCCGCTGATGCTCTCGGTCGAGGAAGCGCGCACCCGGGTCCTGTCGGCCTTTTCCCCCCTTCAGGCCGAACAGATCAGCCTGATCGACAGTTTGGGCCGTGTGCTGGCCGAGGATGTCCGGTCTCGCCGCACCCAGCCGCCTGTCGCCGTCTCCGCCATGGATGGCTATGCCGTCCGCCATGAAGACGTGGCCGCGCCGCCGGCGACCTTGAACGTTGTCGGATACGCGCCAGCCGGTGGTCAACATGACGGCACGCTTGCCCCCGGACAATGCGTTCGCATTTTCACCGGCGGCCCCGTTCCCGCCGGCGCTGACGCGATCGTCATCCAGGAAGACACGGAGGCCGAGGGCGACAAGGTCACGATCCAGGTCTCGGTACCGAAAGGCCACTATATCCGGCCCGCCGGTCTTGATTTCCAGGCGGACGAAATCGGCCTGACCGCCGGTCAGGTGATGACGGCGCGCGATGTCGGATTTGCCGGGGCGATGAATGTTCCGTGGCTGATGGTGCACCGCAAACCGCGCATCGCAATCTTGGCGACGGGCGACGAAATTGCCATGCCGGGCGACCCGCTTGGGCCAAATCAGATCGTCAGTTCGAACAGCCTCGCCCTCGCCTCGTTCATTCGCGCCCGCGGGGGCGAACCGATTTCACTGGGAATCGCGCCTGACGACCGGGAAGCGTTGAAAGCCATGGCGGAGGGCGCGCGGGGCGCAGACCTGCTGGTGACGACCGGTGGCGCGTCGGTCGGCGACCATGATCTGGTGCAAAGCGTGCTGGGCGAATTGGGATTCGAGCTCGATTTCTGGCGGATCGCCATGCGGCCCGGCAAACCGCTGATCTTCGGTTCGATCGGCGAGACTCCTGTGCTGGGCTTGCCCGGCAACCCGGTATCCACCGTGGTCTGCGCGATTATCTTCATGCTGCCGGCGATAGAGCGGATGCTCGGCATCCAAGCGGCACGGCAGCCAAGGCTGACCGCCCGCTTGAAGGCACCGCTGGGCGAAAACGACCGGCGCGAGGATTACCTCCGCGCAACGCTGGAGCATGACGATAGCGGGGGCCTTTTCGCCGTTCCTTTCGCCAAACAAGACAGCTCCATGCTCTCTCGGATGGCGAAGGCCGATTGCCTGATCATCCGCGCTCCGCACGCCCCTGCCGCGGCGGCGGGCGATGTAATCGAATACCTCCCGATCCCCGATGGGCTGGCACGTGTCTGATTTGTTCTGACAGTTACCGCTTGACCCAAAAAGCGAACTAAACTAGAACATGTGTCGTGTTTTGGTTTTGTTCTATATCTTGTGTCCAATCGAGCCGAACAAAGGGGCTCAAGGAAGAGATATAGGGTGGATGAGTTCGGAAGTTCCCGGGGGGAGAGTCGTTCATGCTGACCCGCAAACAGTACGAGTTGTTGATGTATATCCAAGACCGTCTGGCCATTTCAGGCGTGTCCCCTTCGTTCGAGGAAATGAAGGAAGCTTTGGGTCTAAAGTCCAAATCCGGCATTCACCGGCTGATCACGGGTCTCGAGGAACGGGGCTTTATCCGCCGGTTACCGCATCGCGCGCGCGCCCTTGAAATCGTGCGCCTGCCCGAGAATGCGGAATCCGCTGGTCTCGGCTCGAAAAACGGATTTTCACCCAAAGTCATCAGCAATGACGAGTACGCCCCGCCGCCGGCCACGGCGGATTTCACCGACGGGGTCGAATCCGTTCCTCTGCCCTTATACGGCAAGATCGCCGCGGGCACGCCAATCGAGGCGCTCCGCGACCAGACCAATGCCGTCGATATTCCCGCGAGTATGCTCGGCGGCGGCGACCACTACGCGCTCGAAGTCGAGGGCGACTCGATGGTCGA
>JAPPPC010000420.1 GCA_028817685.1 Rhodospirillaceae bacterium | reverse complement strand
TCTTCGGGTGGCTCCGATTCCCGGGACCGGGAGGCTTTCGGGTCGAGCCGTACTTGAGCGAAAGGTTCTTCGGGACTTAAGCTCGGAAGGCGTCAGGCGTGTCCCTCGGGGCACGGGCGATGGACCCCGCGTCCGCGCACCTGACGTCTTTTCCGTTTTTAAAATTAAAAAAATGCGCAGGGCGCCGCAGTTTTCCTGCAGAAGCATCTCAAAATGCGATGGCCCGGTACAGTCCCCGACCGAAGCCAGATCCCGTACCGGGCCTTTCACACTGTGTCAGCGCGATGTGGACCCCGCATCCATGCACTTGAACGCTGGTTTTCTAGCAACGGAACGGAATGGGGTCAACCAGATTTAGTGGATGCTTCCACTTTTGCCCGCAACATCTAGAGAGAAAGAGCGGCGCCGGCGGTGTCGCCCGGCAGTTCCCGCACAAGCTGGCGCAAGGCGCTCTTTTGAATTTTTCCGAGCGGTGTTCGCGGGATCGACTCCATGAACAGGATGTCATGCGGATGCTGATAGGACGCCAGGCGGCCCTTGAACAGGGCCCGCAGTTCCCGGGCGTCCATGGACCGGCCCTGTTTCAACACCACGCAGGCGACGAGCGATTCACCGAGGTTGGGATGCGGCTTGCCAACGATGGCAGCCTCTTCGATCGCATCGCATTCGGCCAGGATTCGTTCGCCGTCGGCGGGGTATACGTTCGACGCGCCGACAATGACGATGTCTTTGATCCGGTCGTCGATATAGAAGTAACCGTCATCGTCCTGATGCCCGACATCGCCGGTTCGAAACCAGCCATCGTGAAAGCTGTCGGTCGTTGCGCCCTCGTTGCGCCAGTAATTTGTTAGGACGCATTTGCTCCGCAGAATTATTTCACCGCGGTCGCCGGGCGGCACATCGCGCATATTGTGGTCGACGACTCGGGCTTCGACATGTGCTGCCGGTTTGCCGATCGATCCAGCCTTGCGGCGCGCGTCGGCGATGGATACGGCGATAACCGGGGGGAGGGCTTCGGTCATCCCGTAAAGCTGCTGTACGGGCACGCCGCGCGCGAACCAGGGTGCCATGACCTCCAGCGGGACACGGGTCGTGCCGCTGCTGTAGGACCGCATGCTGCTCAGATCGGTTCGATCCCAATCGCCATGCGATGAGATCGCACGGGCGACGGGCGGCCGCCCAACGATCAAGGTAATGCGATAACGCTCGATATCGCGCAACACCAGGGCCGGATCGAGTTCTCGATGGATCGTGACCGTGGCACCGACCCGCATCGCCGGGATCGTATGAATGCTGATACCGCCGATATGATACATCGGCACGATGGTCAGCACTTTATCGCGCGCCGTCATTTCGAACATATCGATGGAATTCAGCGCGCTGTAATACAGCGATTCCTGGCTGAGGACGGCCCCTTTCGGATTTCCCGTCGTCCCGGACGTGTAGGCCATGAGCAGCGGTGTCGAAAACGGTAAATCCGTACCGCTGGCAACGGGGGTCGCGGCTTCGATCAGAGGCGCCAGCCGGTCTATGTCATCGTTTCCAGGCGCAACCGGACCGAATGAAACCAGACGCAGGCTGGGCCGCCCGACTGTGCAATCCCTTGCCGTATCGAGATAGCGACCCTCGACAAAGAGAAACCGGGGCTGCGCATTGTCGAGATACACATTGTGCTGCTCGGCGGTCATGTGCGCGTTGAGAGGCACGAAAATCGCGCCAACGCGCGCGCAGGCAAACAGCAGTTCGACGATCTCAGGGCAATTGTCGCCCAGGAAGGAGACCCGATCACCGATACCGATTTGAAGCGAATGCCGTAAAACGCCAGCGAGGCGGGCAATGCGGTCTTCGAGGGCGGGATAGGTCATTTCACGCCCTTCGAAACGAATCGCGACCTGCCGGGGTAACCTTACGGCGTTGTCCGCCACCCAATGCGATATGTCATGACCGCTCATTCATTCTTCGCTGGATCGGGTATGCAACGCGACAGCTACGTCATTCCGCGATTATTGCATTTGTCCGAGACGTGACCATCGAATGCGGAAAACCGCAGCATTCAGCCGATCCTTGCGCCCTACCTGGATATGATTCGCCGGTGCTTACATGCCTCACGCTGATTTAGACCGGACTGGCAGACAATTTTTTGGCGTTGTCCTGCGCGGTCTGAAATTTAACTATAATTATTAATACACTATATTTTTACCAGTAGCGTTTTGCTATGAATTTTGGCAGGGCAGGCGAGAAAAAATTCTGAGCCGCAATCTCAAGGTGAACCGAAATTAACGAACACGTACCGGATAAGGCTCACGGTGACGTAAAGCAACTTTACGAGTACTGGCTTAGCCTGGCGCCAGAGGGAAAGCTCCCCGGCCGCAGACATTTCGACCCCGCCGACGTGCCGCGCTTGCTCCCGAACCTGTGGCTCATTGATGTGCACCGCAATCCACTGCGCTTTTGGCGGCGGCTTGTCGGCACCAAAATCGAAGAGTTCGCCGGCATGAACCTCACGGGAGGCTGGGTCGCGGACAGGTTGAGCGGAAGCCGCCTGTCGGGCGTTCATGACAATCTTGTGGACGTGGTCGAGACGAAACAGCCGAGTTGGCGGCGCGGCAAATCGCTGATCCGTTTCGAGAAGGATTATGCGGAGTTGGAGCGCCTCTATCTTCCGATGGCCGATGATGGCGAGACGGTGGACATGATTTTGGCGATCTCGGTGTTCTATAAGCTGCCGATGCTGAGCCCCAGCAACACCAATCTGGCGCCGGAGAGTACGGACGCTTCGAAAATCAAGTCGTAATCCGGGTCCGACTCTTTTCGGCAACGCCGGCGAAGAACGCGCCGCGCACGGCCGATAGTCCCAGAACTGCGTGTATTTGCGATCCTGCGGCCTCCTGGCTGCAGATATCTAAAATGCGTCGAAAATGCCGTCGGTATTTTTCTAAATTCTTTTATTTGTGATCGAGATCACAGCCAGCCTGTCAACCGCCTGTTATTGCCTAGATCGAGATACGCAATCTCTGCGTGCCATGTGACGATTCTTATCGGATGGCCAGCAGTTTGCCAGCGCTTCGGAAAGCGGCAACACGAACTTGTGCAAAGGTCTGTGAGGGCCGATTGGTTAAGAAGACACGGAAAAGCGTCGCATACGGCCCCATCGATATGCATGTCGGCAAGCGTGTTCGAATTCGTCGCAGGCTGCTCGATATGAGCCAATCGGATCTCGGCAACGCCGTTGATTTGACGTTCCAGCAAATTCAGAAATACGAACGAGGCGCGAACAGGATCAGCGCAAGCGTGCTGTTTCGATTGAGCGAAGTCCTCGATGTGCCGATCTCGTTTTTCTTCGACGACATGCCGGAAAGCGTCGCCGGGACACCGGCATCGCCACCGATCGAAGACGCGCCGGACCTCGGGGGCTTCAATTCCGATGATGCCCGCGAACTGGGGCGCGTTTATTTCCAAATCGAAGACCCTGAGGTGCGGCGCTCGATGTTCGATCTTGCACGCTCCCTGGCGCAAACGCCTGTGAAGGACTAGGCAGTCTGCCGGCAGAGGCGTTCGCCTCTCGAAACAAATTGACTGCGTATGTAGTCGTCAGGAGCAGGGCGACCAACGGGGTTGCCCATCAGCTTCCACAATTTGTTGATTTCGCCCGGAACGGTAGGCCTCAACCCTAATTACGAGGGAAGTATCGTGGGGTCACCGCGGATTTTCGCAGGAAGCCGACCTGCAGAGTTGGCCTGAAAGAAACTCCGTTCCAGGGCGCGCGCCATTTCGTTTCCGAAACGAAAATCGCTGTGAAGACCGCGCAAGACCAAAAAGATTAACCCGCCGGAGAGGGCGGGTTAAGGAAGTTCAATATCGAACTTTTGGTTTTTGGTGAGCGCGACAGGATTCGAACCTGTGACCGTCTGATTAAAAGTCAGATGCTCTACCAACTGAGCTACGCGCCCATACGCTGTGCCGCGTGGGCGGCGAGAAAATAGGTACCTTGCCGCACAAGGTCAATGACCGTTTGATGATTTACCGCACTGAAACGGTTTCCGCCTCGATAGTGAGCCCTAACGCATCGATCAGGTGCCGCACCATGGCGCTCGCGGCGCGATAACTGTCGCCACCGGTATTCGGAGCCTGGGCGATTCCATGCCAAGCCGGTTTTCTGGCCGCTTCGTCGAAGGCCTTCATTGTTACACTAAAGCCTTGTTTCGGCGCGGCACCGGTTCCCTTCGGACTTAGCAGGCTATTGCGGGTCGAGGACCACAGTTTCAAATTCACATCCACGCCGTCACCCCGCGGACCGCCCGAGTTGCCCTCAGGCCGACCGACACTGCTGCCCGCCCGCAGACTGCCGATCGATCTGTCAAAGGTCGTTCCGCGAACTTGCCGCTCGGATTCGAGTCGCAAAGTGTAGTCGGCACCTTGTGTCACGACCTCGTAGCCGGCGCGCCTCAGCGCTTCGGCGGCGACATCGCGCAAACGAAGGTTGATATCGCTGTCGTCGGCGAGTTGCAGCGTCACCTTTGCACCATCGGCCATCGGCCGAAACCCGCTTGCCGACAGAAGCGCTTCGCCGGCCTCCAACGTTTGCGACCAGCTTTGCTTCGGCCCCAATCCCGGCAGAAACAAAACGAATGAGATAACGAAGATTAACGCTTTAAACGGCATGGTGCGGCTCATGGTTTCGAGCGGAAATTGCCTGTGTATATGTTTCATTTGGGGTGTTTTCGCCGGCCGGCAAGCGCGGCGTGAAGGGTCTATTCCATCTGGAATTGCTCGACCATGTCGCTGAGATGCGCCATATCGAGAATATGTAGCGAGTCTTTCTCGCGCTTCACCAAGCCTTTTCGCGCCAGATCGTTGAGCACGCGCGCTACGGTTTCTCGGGTGGTGCTGACCCGGCTTGCAATATCGCCATGGATCGGAATCGGTTTGATCTTTGCGGTATTGTCGTCGTTAACGTCATCTTTGGCGAGGCGGAGAATCTCTGCGTAGACACGGTTGTTTGCGCCGAGCGTACTAAGATCCATGATCCGCTCGTTTGAGGTTCGAATGATCGTCGCCATACGAACCATCAGGGACAGCGCAACCTTCGGGTGCTCGATCAGCAGCGTATGGAACGCCTCCGGGGACATGATCGCAACGGTCGTGCTTTCAAGGGAAACGACGGTTGCCGAGCGCGGTTCGCCGTCGATCGCCGCTGTCTCGCCGAAATAACCCGCCGGCGGGAATTTCGTCGAACGCGACCTCTCTGCCGGACAGCGAGAAATTCACGACCCGGACTCGGCCGGTCACGATGAAATAAACGTCCCGCGTGTTGCTTTGCCGGTCGATAATCTGCTCTTGCGGCGCGAAGTTCCGCCAGGAACAGCGCTTTTCCAAAGTCGCCAGGGCATCGCCCGACAATTCGGAAAGCAACACTATTTCTGAAAGTGTATTGGCCTGATCGGCGGACATGCCGCGCTCCGCATTTGAAACCCTATTTCATGTTATCCCGGGATGCAGGCTATTGCGAGCCCGTTGTGTTTTGCAATTATTGATTTAATTACATGGTTAATTTTAAAATTTTTGGGAGCGGCGCGATTCGAGAGCCCGGTTTTCCGCGGGAATGCGCATATACATCAAAGCGCCATTTGCGACCGTAAATACCAAGGCGACGAGCCAGTCACCAAAGGCAAGCGGCAGTACTGCCAGTTCCAAAGCGACGATGACGTAGTTGGGATGGTTTAGCCGGCGATAAGGCCCGCGATTGATAAGCGGCGCGTCCTGAACGGTGATGATACGCGTGGTCCAGTACCGCCCCAGGCTCGCGATGACCCAGATCCGTCCCGCCTGCAGCAGCACGAAAAAGACAATCAGCCAAAGATTTACCGCTGCGTCGGCGGGGGTTCGTACGAACAAAACGACCAACCACCCGCTATGCAACAGAACGATGGGCAGATAGTGCCCGCGGCCAATCTCAACGCCACCTTCTGCCAGCAAGCGTGCCGTATTTCGCTTGGCCAGGACCAGCTCCAACAATCGCTGTAGCGCGACGGCGACAATGATCCATTGCGCCAATCCCCAGGCCACCGAAATCACGAGGGTTGCTCTAGGATCGAAAACCCGGCTGTGAAGCCTGGTCCCAGCGCAGAAAGCAACAGGCGTCCCCGCGCGCCGGCGGAAAGGCACCGGTCGAGCACGAAGAAGACGGTCGCAGCCGACATGTTGCCGTAGTCGCGGAGGACGTCCGTGGCGTGCTGGAGGGCCCCTTGCGGGAGTTTGAGCGAGTCGGACAGCGCGTCGAGAACTTTTGCGCCGCCGGGATGCGGGACGAAATGATCGATCGCTGTGAGATCCAGCTTCTGCTCGCTCAGGAACTGGTCCAGCACAGGCGGCAGTTTGTTCATAACCAGTTCGGGGATATCCCGGCTAAACAACACGCCGAACCCGTCTTCCTGCAGCCGCCATCCCATCACATCCAGAGAATCAGGCCATGTGTGCTCTGTGGCGCCATTGATCGCCGTCCCGTCTCCTTCGACGCTTTCGACCAGCATCGCCGCGGCGCCGTCACCAAACAGGGCCGTCGCCACGATATTGCTCTTCGAAAGGTCGCGGCTGCGGAAGGTCAGCCCACAGAGTTCCACAACGATGAAGAGCCAGCGCGAACCCGGCTTCGCCCGAGCCAAATCGGCGACCCGGTTGAGCCCCAGAACGCCGCCCGCACAGCCAAGGCCGAAAATGGGAAGGCGCTGGACCGTACGACGAAATGGAATTTCCTCCAGCAACAAGGCATCGAGGCTTGGCGTCGCGATTCCTGTCGTCGATACGACGGCGATGCCATCGACCTCGGAGGGGTCGAGTTCGGCTCGCTCGAGGCATTCCAGAGCCGCCTTCTTGATGAGCGCAACGGCATTGTCGAGATAGAGTGTGTTGCGATCGCGCCAACCATGGTCTTCGAAATACCAGTCCAGTCCGACGCAGGAATAGCGGGTCTCGATACCGGAATTCGCATAGATCGATCGCATACGTTCGAAGGCATGGCTGCGGCCTGCGAATATCCTTCGGCCGGCTTCCTCGACATCGCCCTGGTTCAGCGCGAACGGCGGTACCGCGGTCGCAAGGGCGCGAAGGCGGGGAGAGGAGGCGCGGTACATGGTCATCTGAGCGTATACCTAACATTCGACGATTGATCCGGCACGTAAGTTAAGGCGAAATCATGGCGTTCCCAGGGCAACGCTTGTTTGACTGCGCTAACGGCATCATATCTAGCCCGAATTACGATGGTGCAATGCGGTCTCTGAGCCAC
>JAPPPC010000761.1 GCA_028817685.1 Rhodospirillaceae bacterium | reverse complement strand
CCTATCTTTCGGCTGCCAGTTGCGTCCCGATAGCGGCGGCATCCATCCCGACAAGTTCCACCAGGGTATCCTGGACCGGGTGCGCGAGGCCGGCGTCACCGTGTTCGGTCGCACGCCGGTTAGCGGCGTCCAGCGCGACGGCGACGAGCAGACGGTGGCGACCGAGCGCGGCACGATCCGCACCCGCAACGTGATCGTCGCGACCAACGGCTATACCGGCCCGGCGACGCCCTGGCTGCGCAAGCGCATCGTACCGATCCCGAGCCAGATCATCGCCACCGATCCGATCCCGAAGGAGACCATGGACCGGCTGATGCCGAAGCGCCGCATGCTGGGCGAGACGCGCAACCTGTACCACTATTTCCGGCCCTCGCCGGACGGCACCGGTATCGTCTTCGGCGGTCGCGCCGGGGCGCTCACCGACGATCCGATGAAGAAGCTCGGCCATCTGAGCCGCAACCTGATCGAGATCTTTCCGGAGCTCGACGGCATCGGCTTTACGCATAGCTGGTGGGGCTATACCGGCTTCACCTTCGACTTCATGCCCAAGCTGGTGGTCAAGGACGGGGTGCATTACGCGGCCGGTTTCTGCGGCTCCGGTGTCATCTGGGCGCGCTGGCTCGGCGCCAAGGCGGCGCAGGACATCATCGGCAATGCGCCGGCGGAGACCGCTTTCCGCGCCGACGATTTCGAAACCCGCCCGCTCTATTACGGCCGCCCCTGGTTCCTGCCCTTCATGGTCGGCTGGTACGAGTTCAAGGACAAGATGGGGTGGTAGGGTTAATTCAAACGGCACAGCCGTCCACCCCCACCTCGATCCTCCCCCCTCAAAGGGGAGGAAGAAACCTTTGTGGACTCAAAATATTGACCCTCCCCCTTGAGGGGGGAGGGCTAGGGTGGGGGTGGACGGCGATACCAATCTGAATTTCTCGCCTTCGCGCTGGCCCATAAACCTCTTCCCGCTAGGGTGCCCCCATGCAAAACGACCCGCTTCTTCAGCCCTTCCAGCTCAAGCATTTGACCCTGCGCAACCGGATCATGACGTCGAGTCACGAGCCGGCCTATCCGGAAGAGGGCATGCCCAAGGACCGCTACCGCGCCTACCATGTGGAGCGCGCAAAGGGGGGCATCGCGCTGACCATGACCGCCGGGTCCGCGGTGGTGTCGCCCGACAGCACGCCGACCTTCAATCAGGTCGTCATGTACAAGGACGAGGTGGTGCCGTGGCTGCGCACGCTCGCCGACGAATGCCACGACCACGGCGCGGCGGTGATGATCCAGCTCACCCATATGGGCCGTCGCACCGTGTGGAACGAGGGCGACTGGCTGCCGGTGGTGGCGCCGACGACGCGACGCGAGCCGGCGCACCGCGCCTCGGTCAAGCTGATCGAGGATTGGGATATCGAGCGGATCGTGCGGGACTATGCCGACGCGGCGGAACGGGTGCAGGCGGCCGGGCTCGACGGATTCGAGATCGAGTGCTACGGCCATCTGGCCGATGCCTTCTGGACGCCGCTGCTGAACGAATTGACCGGCGACTATAACGGCGGGTTCGAGAACCGCATGCGCTTCACCACCGAGGTCCTGCAGGCGATCCGCAAGCGGGTCGGGCCGGACCTGCTGGTGGGCTTGCGCATGGTCGCGGACGAGCAGGAAGAAGGCGGCATCGACGCCGCGGATGGCAAGCGCATCGCCGCCCATTTCCGCGATTCCGGGCTGATCGATTTCCTCAACATCATCCGCGGTCAGGTCAATTCGGATGCGAAGCTGACCCGGGTCATCCCGCTGACCGGCATGGCGTCGGCGCCGCATCTCGACTTCGCCGGCGAGATTCGTCAGGCCGTGGATTTCCCCGTCTTCCACGCCGCCCGCATCCCCGACGTCGCAACCGCCCGCCACGCCGTGGCCGAGGGCAAGCTCGACATGGTCGGCATGACCCGCGCGCATCTCGCCGACCCGCATATCGTGCGCAAGATCGCCGAAGGCCGCGAGGCCGACATCCGGCCCTGCGTCGGCGCGACCTACTGTCTCGACCGGATCTACGAAGGCGGCGAGGCGCTCTGCTTCCACAACGCCGCCACGGGGCGCGAACGCACCATGCCTCAGGAGATCGCGCCGGCCGCGACGAAGCGCAAGATCGTCATCGTCGGCGCCGGTCCGGCCGGGCTGGAAGCGGCCCGGGTCTGCGGCGCGCGCGGCCACGACGTCACCGTGTTCGAAGCGGCAGACCAGCCCGGCGGCCAGCTGCGCCTCGCAGTACGGTCCCCGAAACGGCGCGAGCTGGCCGGCGCGATCGACTGGCGCATGGCGCAATGTGAGGCGCACGGCGTCGCATTCCGCTTCAACGCGCTTGCCGAGGCGGACGACGTGCTGACCCTGTCGCCGGAGATCGTCATCGTCGCCACCGGCGGCATCCCCGCGGACCCGCGCATTCCCGGCGCGGAACTGGCGGTCTCCGCCTGGGACATCCTGACCGGCGACGCCAAGCCGGGCAGCAATGTGCTGATCTGGGACGAGGCCGGTGACTATACGGCGCTGCAGGCCGCCGAAGTGATCGCCGAAACCGGCGCGTCGGTCGAAATCCTGAACCGGGAGCGGTCCATCTCCGCCAGCGTGATGGGCATGAACCTGACGCCCTTCCTGGGAACATTGCAACCGCTCGGCGTCACCTTCACCCCCGCCCAGTTCCTGGCCGGGATCGCGCAGGACGGCAACCAGCTGCGCTGCACCGTCACCTCCGACTACGCCCGCACCCTCCCCGACCGGCAGGTCGACCAGGTGGTCATCAACCACGGCACCCAGCCGCTCGACGATCTGTACTGGGTGCTCAAACCGCTCAGCGTGAACAAGGGCCGCGCGGACTACGACGCGCTGCTGGCCGGCCAGCCGCAACCGTGGGACATCCAGCCGGGCGGCTTCGCCATGATCCGCATCGGCGACGCCATCTCCTCACGCAACCACCATGCGGCCATCTACGACGCGCTGCGCTTCTGCAAGGACATGTGACGCGCGGCTGCCGCGCGAGCCAAACAGCTGGCCTGGGCACAAGCTCGAAACAGACTCGCAAACCGGGGAGACGCGTCCCGATACGCCATCTTTCGTGATTGCCGCCATTGTATCAGCGAAAATCCATCCGGTATGCTCACGGCGATACGACGTTTGGTTTGGGTTTAATTTTTCCGGTAACGGCCAGACGATTGATCGAGTGGAGGAACAGAGATGTCTGACCGAAAAGAAACAGTCCGTGCCGTCGAGATTGCAACAGATTGGTTACACGCTTTCGAAAGCGCGCTCGTCGCCGAGGATATGAATGCTGTGCCCGAGATGTTCGTCGAAGATAGTTATTGGCGCGACCTCGTGGCCTTCACGTGGCACCTCCGCACGTTCAGCGGCCGAGACGCGATAATTTCCGCGGTGCACGATCTCATGGCATCCGCGCGGCCGCAAAATTTTCGCCTTGCGGAGGACCGCACGCCCCCTCGATGGGTCAATCGTGCCGGCGTGGATTCAATCGAGGCCATTTTCTGTTTCGAGACAAAGACTGGTAGAGGCAGCGGCGTGCTGCGCCTGGTGCCCACACCGGGGAACGATGAGAAATTCGCAGCCTGGGTCTTGCTGACGGCCCTTGACGAGATCAAGGGCCACGAGGAACAAATCGGCGCACGCCGGCCGCGCGGCGAGGAATGGTCAGGCGGCTTCGGGTCTGAAAACTGGATGGATATCCGTGCTCGTCAGGCGGCGTATGCAGACCGGGAACCCGCCGTGGTCGTCATTGGCGGAAGTCAATGCGGCCTGGGCATCGCTGCGAGCTTGGGCGTGCTGGGTGTCGACACCCTGGTCATCGACAAGCATGAGCGCGTCGGGGATGCATGGCGCAAGCGTTACCATAACCTCGTACTTCATAACGAGGTCTTCGTGGACCACATGCCCTACATGCCATTCCCGTCGAACTATCCCGTTTACATTCCACGGGACAAGATCGCCAACTGGCTTGAGTTTTACGCCGATACCATGGAGATCAACATCTGGAATTCCACCGAGTTCACAGAGGGAAGCTATGACGAAGCGGAGGATCGCTGGACACTAAAGGTCCGTCGGGCGGATGGCAGCGAGCGGATTCTGCGACCGCGCCACGTCGTCTTCGCCACCGGTGTCAGCGCGATACCGGTCATGCCGGACCTGCCCGGGCAGGAGGACTTCCGGGGCGATCTGATGCACTCCAGTGCCTATATGTCGGGCTCAAAGTGGAAGGGTGGCAAGGCCATTGTCCTGGGGACCGGCAACAGCGGACATGACGTCGCGCATGACCTTTGCTTGAGCGGTGTGGACACGACAATCGTCCAACGCAACACAACCCTCATCGTGAGCCTAAAAGAAGCCCAGCGCATCTATGAGCTATATCAGCAGGGTGCGCCCGTTGAAGAGTGCGACCTCGTTGCGACGGCGTCCCCATATCCATTGCTGGTAAAGAGTTACCAGATGACTGCCGCGGCCTGTCAAAAGGCGGACGCGGCGTTACTCGATGGGCTTGCGGCGCGGGGGTTCCGGCTGGACAACGGAGAACCGGACAACACCGGATATCAAATGAAATACCTCCGACGCGGGGGCGGTTACTATTTCAACGTCGGCGCGTCCGATTTGATCGTCGAAGGAAAGATCAAGCTTCTGCACCATCAGGACATTGATAGGGTCGTCGCCAACGGCCTTCTGATGAAGGACGGCAGTGTTGCGGAGGCAGATGTCATCGTCGCGGCGACGGGCTACAAGAACCAGCAGGATGTCGTACGCCATTTCATGGGCGACACGATCGCCGACCGCATTGGCCAAGTTTGGGGTTTCGACAAGACTGGAGAGCTCCGCAATATGTGGTGCCGTACGCCGCAGCCCGGCCTTTGGTTTGTCGGTGGGGGGCTGCCGCACGTCCGCATCTTCTCGAAGTATCTCGCTCAGCAGATAAAGGCTTGCGAAGTCGGTTTGCTGGACCGCCGACTCTATGTCGACGTCGCCCCGCCAATGGATTTGGTGGCCTGAGCTAAGGTCGACCGAACTCATATGAGCTGTCTGAAACGGCATTGATCGACCGCCTTCGTCGATCTCCGATAACGACGGCAGGACTTTGACTGGGAAAATTTGCATTGCCGGCGGCGCAATGCGGCTGTCCGATCAATGAACGGTGCCCTTCGTCTTTTTGGACGGCATAGCCTCGATTGCACAGATTGGAAATATGGGGACACAATACTTAATTATTATAAAGATAAGTATTGTGTCCCCTTAACTAAAGACATGTGACGGCCGTATGAGAGGCCTCTCCGAGTCAAGCCCCGTACACCAACGTGCCGTCCCGGACAGCCCTTGGACCGGAGCTGGCGACCCAGGACGACAGGCTGCGGAACCACCGATGCCGTCGCCGATTCACCTGCGCGTGCCCCGGCCGCAGAGCCGGGGTCCAGCCGGGCAACATCTGGCGGCGCGTCCCCTATCCGCCCTCGGTGCAGTCTGGGTCCCGGATTAAATCCGGGACGACACATGTCTTTTCCTGAGGTAACCGTTTTGCGGTGGTCTCTCTAAGCCGTCACCTGCGCTTCACCGAATTCGGTCACCAGCGCGACCTGGTCGTTGTAGTTGGCGCGGTAGCGCGCGTAGCTGTCGGCGTGCATGCGGGCGGCCTCGGCTTCGGCTCCCGCTCGCGGCGGCGTCTCCAGATCGAAATGGCCGAAATCGTCGGTGCCGCGGACCAGCATCGCCGGCGCGCGGCGGGTCTCGCCCAGATGGCGGCACCGGGTCGGGATGTAGCTGACCGCGAAGCCGATGCGCCGGTCGTCCGACTCGTTGGACGGCGAGTGATGGATGGTCAGCGTGTGGTGCAGCGAGAACTCGCCCGGCGTCAGCGGTGCGGAGACGGCGCTGTTCGCGTCGTAAGCGCCGGTCAGTTTCTGGCTGGCGCCGTTCAATATCTTCGTGTCCACATGGGCGCGGTGGTCGAGCTGCCCCAGCCCCTGGCTGCCCGGCACGAAGCGCATGCAGCCGCTCTCCACCGACGCGGGCGAGAGCGCGATCCAGGCGGAGATATGTTCATAGGGCCGCAGCCCGAAATAGGTCGCGTCCTGATGCCAGCTCGTGATCGCCGCCGTCCGCGCCTCCTTGATGAAGAAGGTCGTCATGTAGATCAGGATATCCGGCCCGATCACGCTCTCAATCACGTCCAGGACTTGCGGCAGGGTCGCCAGCTCATGCGCCCAGGGCAGCAGCGTGTGCAGCCGGTAGCGGTACTTCTCCTCAACCGCGCCGGACGTGACCTTGCCGCCGATCTGCGCCTCGAACGCCTCGAGTTCGCCGCGGTACCCCGCCGCCGCTTCCGGGGTCAACGCCGTCAGCGGCGACAGATAGCCGTCGCGCCGATACTGGTCCACCTGGTCTTCGCGTAGGCCGCTCATGGATTTCTCGGTACAGATTGGATCGCTGCGCGGAAGCGTAGCGTGCCTCCGGTAGCGCGTCGAGGCCGCTTCCCTGCCCTGCCCTAACGGCGCCGCGTCTTCGCGATATCCGGATGCAATTTTTCCACGGCGCGCGGGATGGCGGCAACGTCGCAGGCCCCCGCGCTATATTCGATCGCCCCCAGATCCGGCTTCGCTTTCGGCCGCTTTTGCCCGCAGAAATCGTCGCGAATGGCGGCGGGGCGAATGCCCTTGTCGTGACCCGGTATCTTTTGCGTCAGCGTGAAGTCGGCCGCCGCGGGGTTCTTGAACTCGCGCATGAAGATCGGCGTGTTGTTGGTTTCGACATGGTAGGCGCCGTCGCGGCGGCGAATGTCGCCGGAGATCAGATTGTTCCAGATATCCGCCGAACTGGTCTCGAAACGAATTTGGATGCCGCGCGTCTTGTACAGGGTGTTGTGCAGAAGCTTCGTCCCCTTCGCCCGGTTCAGATAGATGGCGACGTCGGAGCAGTTCATCACGATGTTGTTGCGGATCGTGCCGCCAGTGTGGTTGGTGGTGCAGTCCTTATCGACGCAGATATGAAAATACTTCTTTCCCGTCCCACCGCCGCCGAGCGACAGTCCGACCCGTTTCTTTCCCTTGTGCTTCCATTGGCAGATCACGAGGTTGCGCTCCATCAGCCCATGGCTGGAGTTTCCTTTCAGAAAGGCGGCGTAGCTCACCCGGTTGCCTTCCGCCTTGCCGATATCCGCGAAGAAGTTCCCGCGGAGGATCCAATGGCTGCCCCCGACCACATCGACCGGCGTGACCGGGCGTGCGGTCTGGCGCGGGGCGGCGGTGAAGTACGCGGTGACGTCGAGCAGGCCGCGCTCCGGGAAG
>JAPPPC010000447.1 GCA_028817685.1 Rhodospirillaceae bacterium | reverse complement strand
TTTTAAAGAGATGGAGTGGCGAAGATGATAGTCGTGTCAATCTATCCGCAGACTGAGTTGGGCGGCGATGTCGGGGCCGTAAAGGCCTTCGCGCAGGCCGCGGAGGAGATGGGTTACGACCATCTCGTCATCTACGATCATGTGTTGGGGGCTGATCACGCCGGACGCGAGCCGAAACTGCGCGGACCGTATAAGAACACCGATCCGTTCCACGAACCCCTTGTCACCTACGCCTATCTGGCCGGAGTCACCGAGCGGATCGAACTGGTGACCGGCGTGCTCGTCTTGCCGCAGCGGCAGACGGCGCTGGTCGCCAAACAGGCTGCGGATGTGGACCTGTTCTCCGGCGGCCGGTTGCGGCTTGGCATCGGAGTCGGTTGGAACTGGGTCGAATTTGATGCGCTGGAGTTACCGGATACCTTCAAGAAGCGCGGCCGACGGCAGGAAGCGCAGATCGATCTGATGCGTAAACTCTGGGCGGAACAGCAGATCGAACATCAGGATGATTTTCATCGGATCGATCGTGCCGGTATCCTGCCGCTGCCGAAGCGGCAGATTCCGATCTGGCTCGGCGGCTCGAGCGAGGTCGCTTACGACCGCGCGGCGCGGATGGCGGACGGCTTCCTGATCTCCGGCCGGAGCCAGGATTACGCGCAGAAGATCAAGACCCGCATCGAGGGGCAACTCGACGAGTTGGGCCGGGAACGAGGCAGCTTCGGTTTCGAGTCGATCCAATCGTTTAACCGCGGCCCCAACCGTTGGCCTGAGGATATCGCTGCCTGGCAAGATGCGGGCGGCAGTCACATCTCCATCGTCACCATGGGGGCAGACCTCAAAAAGGTCGATGACCATATCGACGCCATCCGGCAATGGCGGGAGGTATACGATAGCGTAGGCTAAGCGCGGCAATCACAAAGGGAGACTGGTCATGGATGCGACGACTGAACGGCTCGTCGACTACACGATGGGCGTGCGCTACGAGGATCTTCCTGCCAAGACGGTGACAGCGGTCAAACAGCGGGTCCTCGACACGCTGGGTTGTGTTGCCGGTGCCTACGATCATCCGGTTTCGGTGTCAGCGCGATGCCTGGCGCAGCGTTACTCGATGGATACGGCTGCGACGATCCTCGGCGGTCCCGGCGGTGTTGCGCCGGAGATGGCAGCGTTCGCCAACAGCACGATGCTGCGCCTGCTCGATCTCAGCGATACCTATCGTGTCCAAAGCGGCGGACATCCGAGCGATATTCTTGGCGCCATATTCGCCGCGGCCGAGCTTGGGGACGGCGATGGCAAATCGCTGATAACGGCCGTTGCGGTCGGTTACGAAATTTATTGCAGCTGTTGCGACGCGGCCTATCTGAACGGGAAGGGGTGGGACCAGCCAGTCTATGGCGTCGTTGCTTCGGCACTTGCCGCCGGAAAGCTGATGGGACTCGATCGCGACCAGATGGGCCATGCGGTTGCCATGGCGATCACGCCGAACCTGGCAACGCTGCAGACGCGTTCGGGCGAGCTGTCCAATTGGAAGGGCTGCGCGGGCGCGAATGCGGCACGCAATGGATTGTTCGCGGCCATTCTCGCGCAGGAAGGATTTAGCGGACCCGATCAGCCGATCGAAGGCAAGTTCGGCCTGTGGGATATGGTCGCGAAATTCGAGTGGCCGTTAGAAGTCGGCCAGCCGCCCTATCGTATCGCCAACAGCCACGTGAAGTGTTTCCCGGTCTGCTATCACGGCCAGACGGCGGTGTGGGCCGCTTTGGAAATGCGCGACCGTTTCGATCTCGACGATATCGAAGAGGTGAAGATCGATACCTATGCCGTTGCCAAGGGCATGATGGCGGACGCACCAAGTCGTTGGGCGCCACAGACTCCCGAAACGGCGGACCATAGCCTGCCTTATGTCGTTTCCCTGGCGCTGCGCGATGGCGGCATCGGCCTCGATGCCTATGACGATGAAAAACTATTCGATCCCGGCTTGGCCGATTTGATGCAACGGATCTCGGTCGATGCGTCGGAGGACCTGACAGCGGCCTACCCCAGGACGTCGCCGAGCCGTATCACGGTGCGCCTGAAGGATGGGAGCGAAACGCAGAACGCGCTGACCTATCCAAAGGGACACAATCAGGCACCGTTGAGCGATGCCGAGATCGCGTCGAAATTCCGCGGCTTGTTCTCGGCCTATCGCGACGAAGCGCGCGCCGACGCGATGATTAGTCTTATCAGCGACCTCGATAATGTGCCGGATGTAACAACGATCTTCGAAGCCTTCGCGTAGTGAGACTGGATTGTCCGTATGAACGTCAACGGTAAGACCACCGTCGTTACCGGTGCCGCGAGTGGGATCGGTAAGGCACTGGCCCAGCGCTTCGAGAAAGAGGGCGCACGTGTCGTCGTTTCCGACCTGTACGAGGCTGCCGCACAACGGGTCACCGATCCGATACGGGGGCTTGCCGTTGCCTGTGACGTGACGAAGGAAACGGAGGTCCAGGACCTTGTAGCCCGATGCGAGGCGCATTTCGGGCCAATCGATCTATTCTGTTCGAATGCGGGTGTTTTTTTTGGTGAGCCGGACCTCGCGACCTCGGCGGAAAATGCGCAGTGGCAGACTTGTTGGGACGTCCACGTCATGGCGCAAGTCTACGCGGCACGCGCCGTGTTGCCGGGGATGATCGAACGCGGCGGCGGGTATCTGCTCAACATGGCTTCGGCGGCTGGGCTGTTGAGCCAGATCGGCGACGCTGCCTATTCGGCGACAAAACACGCAGCGGTCGGTTTCGCAGAGTCACTTGCGATTACGCATGGCGATGACGGCATCAAGGTTTCCGTTATCTGCCCGCAATATGTCGCGACTCCCATGCTGGGCTATTCAGAGGGGCGCGAAAAACCGGAGGGTGTCGGGGTGATCGGACCGGAACAGGTCGCCGACGCGGTCATCGAGGGGCTGGCCGAGGAACGCTTCTTAATCCTCTCCCATCCCGAAGTTGAAAAATATCGCCAGCATAAAGGGGATTACGATCGATGGATTGGCGGCATGCGGAAGTTGCGCCGTTCGATCATCCAGAAGACTGGTGGAACACGCCTCGAAGACATGCATAAGCTCGTTTGAATACTTGGTTATTATCTGAATAAAAAATAAAATATAATATAAAATTCGAGTTAATCTCTATATCTATTGAATAGAATTAAAATTATTGTAGAATTAGATAATGAATGTTAAGGTTTGTTTAAGTATAAAATAAAAAAGCGGGGCGTATCGTTTAAGCAGCAACCCGAGGTGCGCATATGGCCTACGATCTCAGCAAGTTAAGAATACTGCTTGCCGAAGATGACAGGTCGGTGCGGCACCTCCTCCGGGACATTCTCCAGGCATTCGGCGTCGGCGCTGTCGAAATGGCGACGGATGGTGAAACGGCCTACGAACTGATGCGGCATTACGCGGCCGATATCGTCATTGCCGATTGGATGATGGCGCCCATGAATGGGTTGGAACTGCTGCGCAAGGTCCGGCTGGATCCGGAGTCGCCGAACCCTTTCGTGCCAATGATTATCTTGACCGGATACACCGAGGAAGGCCGGGTTATGGCGTGCCGGAACGCAGGCGTCACCAGCTACCTGGCCAAGCCGATCACGCCGCGCCGTTTCTATCACCGCATCGTGTCGGTAATCGAGGACAGGCGGCCCTTCATTCGCACGGACACCTATTTCGGCCCGGACCTGGGCAACGCGGTTCCTTTCGGAGCGCTCTCGAATACATTCGACAACGATGCCGTCGTCGATATCTAAGCACTTCCCGCTCGCCAAATTAACATTGCATCAATTCGATGCTGACACCGTCAGGCGCCGCGACATAGCACAACGTGTTGCCGTTGGATGATTTCAGTTCGACGGGGAAGGAGACACCTTTGCCGCGCAATTCGTCACAGAATGCCGCCAGGTCTCCCTGATACATGAAGCCGAAATGGTCCGTGCCCCATTCGTTGTGGCTCGAATAGTCCGCATATTGCGTAACCGGTTTCGGGTCGCTGGGGTCTTCGCCCGGGCGTTGGCCACGGATGATGATGGTCATGCCGCCAATCTCGACAAAGATTTGCGGCGCGCCGCGGGTTTCGCTTTCGCGTGCGATTTTCGCGCCGAACATCTCCACATACCATTCCGCTGCCGCCATCGGATTACGGCTGATCAGATGGACATGGTCGAACGCGAATGCCGAATTGCTCATGGCCTGTCTCCCTCAAACCCTTTTCGTTCGGGCCACTATATAAATCGTGCGCGCTGTGCGGGAGTCGGGACGATGCAACGGTCTCGGCGGCCAAACAGGCGGTACCGGTTTTGCGCGATGCGGTCATAGAGCCAGTCGCGAACTGCCCGCGGTACGATGCGCATCGCGCCCAGCAGGCGCCAGGGATAAGGCAGATAGCGAAGAAGCTGCAAATAGGCGTCCGACCGGTAAAAAACGGCGTTTCCATCGCGCACCGCGAATGTCTCATAATCCTCTAGCGGCAGCCCGAGCTCGCGTAGCATCGACTGGCCGGTTTCAGATTGCATCGGACAAAATCGAATGAGCCCGGGCTTGTCTCGCGCCATGAAAAATCGAACGCCCGCGCAGCATAGATTGCAAACCCCGTCGAACATCATCACCGGACCTTCGGCGACAACATGTTGATGGGTAACCGACTCTGTCGCTTTGACCAAAGGGATCAGAAATCCGCGGTAATGAATTAGCAGGCCGATGAAGGGCAAGGAGACACGGACATCGAACCGGAACAATCCGGCACGAACGAATTCGGCAGCATCGATCTGCGGAATCAATGCGAGGGGTAAGGGAATGCCGAATAGGGTCAGGCGGCGCGTCTCAAGGCGTAGCACCTTGCCGTCGAGAACCAGTCGCATTGTTGCGGCGATCGGTCCCATCCGCTCGACCAGAACAGGTTCGTCTTTTTGAATTGAAGCTGTCTGATGGGTTTGCAGTTCCTGCTTGCCGAAATTTCGTGTCCACCGTTCGCGTCCGAACTGCGTGTCGAATTCGACACGGGTGGGGATGTCCGTACCCGCACGGGGCAGGCGGAGAAGGTCGCCTGTCTATTGTGCGAAAAGGCTTGTACCGCGACGAACCTCGGTGCGCCCGGTCGAGACACGTTGTCCTTGGAAGTCATGCATGTCGCGGATCGCGGCCGGAAGCTGCGCGAAGGTGGGGCCGAGAAGGCGCCGATAGAGCGGGGTACCCATGTTCGTCCTCATCATACGGTTTCGAACGCGATATCAAGATCGGAAACGGCGTCGGCGAACTCCGCCAGCGTGATCATGTTGCAACAAGGCATTGCGCCGCGCGTTTTGATCTCGTCATGTGCCAGCTTCCGGGCCAGGATGACCGCCGGTATGCAGGGGATCCAGGGGCCGTCACCAGCACCGGCGATGAGCTGCCAGGATTTGGTCAGAGGGTTGCCGTCCACATCCTCGCCGGTGATTTCGACGAACATACCACCACGATCCGTCCCGAACGGCTCCAAACGGTCCGCGACCTGTTTGAAGAAGGGGGCTGCGGCATCCAACTTGCGTACCAATCCAAGCCTGACGGACCAGCTAAATCCCCACAGGCCGAAATGCAGCAGCCATAGCTCCAGCCCGGCATGGAAGGTGACCCTTTCCAATTCCGGATAGCGCCCGGGAAACAGCGCTTGATCGGGCACGTCGCAAGCGGCGAACCAGCGGAGTCCGAGGGCACCGATCGTGGGGCCCTGAATGCTGCGCTGCTGCATGTCCTGCCAACCATGGGTGTAGCTCCAGCGCCCGGCGGTCCAGCGGGGCATGGGCTTCCCGGCATAGCTGAGTATGGCGGCGACTACCGCCAATCCACGAGGCGTGCGGTTTCCTGGCGTGATGCCGATGGAGAGTTCGCGCATGCGGGCGAATTTCGGCCGAAGGCTCTCGACAACCGCGCTCGACAAGCCGGGCAAGGTGCTGACGCCCGTAACCGCGAGTGTTTTCTGTTTTTTCGCGGCGGCGTTGAGACGGTCGAATTTCGCCACGAAGGTGCGATCGTCAGCCAGATCGAGATAGTGAATTCCCCTTTCGATGCATTGTTCAACGACCCGGTAGTGCTGCCCCTGATAGGGACCGACCGTATGGATGAGCAGTTTTGGTCGTTGAGCGTCCAAAACCGCACCGAGATTTTCATTCATATCAATGGCAATACCCATCGCTTCGGCGTCTGGAGTTTCGGCGTAGACGGCATCGGCCATGCTTTCTGCCCGTGCAGCGGAGCGGCCGGCGATGATCAATCGGATACCAGGGTCACGGGCGAGGCGCCGGCAGATACGGCTGCCGAAGACCCCGTAGCCGCCGAGGACGAGAATTGGAAAGCGCTCGGGCATCAAGAATCTCCGTGTTGTGGGTCGTCAAATTTGGGGCGACGGGACGGCGCTGCAGGCGGGTTAGTCGAGTGCGAAGCGGATATGTTCATTTCGCAGGGTCCCCGCGCTCGGTTACCTCGCGGAAGTCGCCGACCTGGAAAAAGGTCTCTCCCAGCAGCGGGTGCATTATGCTGATCTGAAAACGAAACGCGCCGTCGCCCAGGTCGGTATGGCTTACGTGGGCCTGCCCGGGCGTTAGCAGATCGGGGAGATAGAAACGGTGTCCAAAACCCTCCCAGAAATAGCGCTTGCTGACGAATTGCAGGGCGCGGTGTTCTTCAAAGACACGCAGTTCCATGCCGAAATTGGCGCCGACGACTTCCAGCAATTGTGCGTTGGTATCGAGGATTTTGGTGGATTTAACCGAGAGCGGAACGCGGCCCGGAAACGCGTAACGCCGTTCCCATACTTTGCCGTTCTTCTTCGGGGCCGGGTAGACCGCGACCTCGGTCGCGATGTCGCGGCCCCGATAAGGGGCAAGGGGCGTGCCGATCAATCTGGAAAGCTGTGCCAGGAGCTTTCCCGCCAGATTACAGCTGACAATAGACATGACACCGCGATAAAGCGTTTCGCTTTGTTTGACGGAAAGCCGCTCGAAGCGGTTTCGGATGGCGGGTGGTAGGCGCCACCAATCGCGCGCGCCCATTGCTTGGGCGATGTCGCAGTCCGGGAGTAGCGTCGCGACAATCGGTGTGCCAGACCGTGCCGCGCCGACCTTTAGGTTCTGGCGGCGTTCCGGGAGATGATTTCGATTTTGTTCGGCCACTCCCATGTCCTGTTCCTGCGTTAGTTACAAAAATTTCTGTATAGACAGAAATAACCGCTCAAATTTTTTTCACCCCAGCTTCCCGAAGCTTGAGATTCGCCCGCCGAGCGTCATCAATGCGATCAAGGTCGGTTGTGGAATGCGTTTCAC
>JAPPPC010000180.1 GCA_028817685.1 Rhodospirillaceae bacterium | reverse complement strand
CCTAGGGCACGGCGAGCATGGCCCGGCCGGTGCTCAAGGTCGGGGCCTTCCAGGCGGTCTATCGCGACTTCGCCTTCGTCGTCGACAGGGACGTGCCGGCGGCGAAGCTGATCGGCGCCGTTCGCGCGGCGGAGAAGAAGTTGGTCAGCGATGTCGGCGTGTTCGACGTCTTCACCGGCGACGCGATCGGCGAAGGCAAGAAGTCCGTTGCCCTGTCGGTCACCCTGCAGCCTGTGCAGGCGACGATGACCGATGAGGAGATCGACGCGGTGGCGGCGAAGATCGTCGCCAATGTCGAAAAACAGACCGGCGGCGTACTGCGCGGCTGATCACGCGGACGGTTTCGAATTTAACTACGATTGCAGTTGACGGGGCGAGGCGACTCGGCGAGTCTGCCACGCACGCATCATCACGTCCCGCCCATGCCCGCCGCCAAGAAATCCTACGTCATCCCCTGTTCCAGCGCCTTTCGCGACCGCGTCCAGGCGCTCGCCGACGCGCGCGACGTCAATGTCGGCGATCTGGCGCGCTCGGTCATGCTGGTCGTGCCCCCGGAAGCGATCGCGGCGACCGAGGATCCTGGCGAGCCGGCGCAGGGCGACCGCGAGACCGTCACCCTGAAATCGGGCCGGGACGCGGGCAAGCCCTGGCGGCGCAAACCGCGCCTGCAGGTCCGGCTGCCGGCGGGACAGGATGTGGTAACCTTGCGGCGCGCGCTGAATCTGGCGCTGGCGATGGCCGAGGGCGAGCGCACGGTGAAGGTCGAGCGGAACGGTCAGGAGGACAGCAATGCGAAGCTTGTGGAAGCGGGCAAGGAAATCAAGCGGCTGCGCTCGATCGTCGGGGCGTTGTCCTTCAAACTGCTGCCGCACGGCGTGCGCTCGCGCGGTGAAGCGCTCTACGTGATGGGCTTTCCGCAGAACGCCAAGCTTGGCCCCGACCTGGTGAAGTCGCGCTTCCGCATGCTCGCCTCGATCCACCACCCGGACAGCGCCTACGGCGACACCCGCCGCATGAGCCAGCTCAACCAGGCGATGGCGAAGCTGCGCTCGCTCGGCTACAGCTGAATTCGTTTCTCGGGGATCGCCGCGCTTCCATCGCTCGCCGGCTGATAATGCACCGCGATGCTGTCCAGGCCGCGTAACCAGTCTTCTGCGTCCGATCCCTCGGGGAGCTCGAAACTATCGAAGCCGCAGCGCGTCAGGAATTGCGCCTGGTCGCGCAGCACCTGACCGACGGCCCGTAGCTCGCCGGTGTAGCCGTGCCGCTCGCGCAGCAGGCGGGCGGTCGAGTAGGGACGGCCGTCGGTGAAGGCGGGAAAGTCGAGTGCGATCAGGAAGAACCGGTCGAGGTCGGGCACGATCTCGTCGAGGGGGTCGTCGCTCGACAGGCGGATGCCAAGGGGGGCATTGCGGCCCTCAAGCTGTGCGCGGTCTTTGCGCCAGCGCGCCAGCGACACGATGATGGGCCATTCGCCGGACAGGTCCGCGTCGTCATCCACGGCGACCCAGCGGTCTTCGGCGACCGCGCTATTCTTAATCAGCATCGTACAGCGCCTCCTTGAAGGGTTTTTGGCCGACCCGCTCATAGGTGTCGACGAAGCGTTCGCCGTCCCGCCGCAGGCCGATATAGGTGCGGACGATCGTCTCCACCGCATCGACCACCTCTTCGCTGGCGAAGGCGGGGCCGATGATCTTGCCGATCGCCGCGTTCTCGTCGGCGCGGCCGCCGAGCGTGATCTGGTAGACCTCTTCGCCCTTCCGGTCGACGCCGAGGATACCGATATGGCCGACATGGTGGTGGCCGCAGGCGTTGATGCAGCCGGAGATCTTGAGCCGCAGCTCGCCGATATCGTGCTGCCGCTCCAGACTGGCGAACAGCCGGCTGATGCGCTGCGCCACCGGGATCGAGCGGGCCGTCGCCAGCCCGCAATAATCGAGCCCGGGACAGGCGATGATGTCGCCGATCAGCCCGATATTGGCGGTGGCGAGCCCGTGCGCCCGGAGCCCCTGCCACAATTCGTACAGGTCGGATTGGCGGACATGCGGCAGCACCAGATTCTGTTCGTGCGTGACGCGGATTTCGTCGAGGCTGAAGCGTTCGGCGAGGTCGGCGACCGCGTCCATCTGGTCCGCCGTGGCGTCGCCCGGCGGCGCGCATTCCGGCTTCAGCGAGATGGACGCGATCGCGTAACCTTCCCGCTTATGCGGCGCGACGTTGGTCCGCACCCAATCGGCGAAGGCCTGGTCCTCGAACAGCATGGCCCGGTAGCCCGTACTGTCGACGGTGTCATAGGCGGGCGGGGCAAAGAAAGCCGCGATTCGGGCGGCTTCTGCCGGGTCGACGTCGGGGCCGGTTTTTCGTAACGCCGCCCATTCGGCCTCGACCTGGTCGCGGAACCTGTCGATCCCGGTCTCGTGCACCAGGATCTTGATGCGCGCCTTGTACTTGTTGTCGCGCCGGCCGGCGAGGTTATAGACCCGCAGGATCGCCTCCAGATAGGACAACAGGTGGTCGCTGGGCAGGAAGTCGCGGATCGTCTTGGCGATCATCGGGGTGCGGCCCTGGCCGCCGCCGACCATCACTTCGTAGCCGGTCTCACCCGCTTCGTTGCGGCGCAGGATCAGGCCGATATCGTGCACCTTGACCGCCGCGCGGTCGTCCGGTGCACCGGTCACCGCGATCTTGAACTTGCGCGGCAGGAAGGAGAATTCCGGATGCAGGGTGGACCATTGCCGGATGATCTCGCAGGTGATGCGCGGATCTTCGATCTCGTCGGCGGCAACGCCAGCAAACGGGTCTGCGGTGGTGTTGCGGATCGTATTGCCGCTGGTCTGGATCGCATGCATCTCGACCTTGGCGAGGTCGGCCAGGATGTCCGGCGCCTCTTCCAGCCGGGTCCAGTTGAACTGGATGTTCTGACGGGTGGTGAAGTGGCCGTAGCCGCGGTCGTAACGCCGGGCGATGTGGGCCAGCATGCGCATCTGGGCCGACGACAGGGTGCCGTAGGGGATGGCGACCCGCAGCATGTAGGCGTGCAGCTGCAGATAGAGCCCGTTGAGCAGCCGCAGCGGCCGGAACTGCTCCTCGCTCAGCGAGCCGTCCAGCCGCCGGGCGACCTGATCGCGGAATTGCGACACGCGCTCGGTGACGAGCTGGGTGTCGTAGCGGTCATAGCGGTACATGGCTCAGGCCACCCGGCGCAGGACGTTGGCGTCCGATGCATACGCAATCGTCGGACCACCCGCGCGGATCTGTTCGCGGCGTTGGGTCGGCCAGGCGGCACCGTCCTGTTCGGTGACTTCGATCAGGTAGGGATCGACGACGATGCGGGCGTCGGCGGCGCGTGTGGCGATGTCGAGCAGCCAGGCATCTTCCTCCTCGCTGCCGCTGATGAAACCGTCGGCGACCTGTTCCGACCAGCCGCCGTCCCAGGCCAGGTAAACCACCAGCCCGCTGCCGAGCCAGTTCGCCGTGATGGCGTGTTGCGTCATGTCATGCTCCTTGGGTCAGACTGCGAGGGCTTCGCGGTCGTGCGTTTCGATGTGCGCGAGCGCCGCCACGTCGCCGATGATGGCGAGGGCCGGCCCGGTGATGCGATTGTCGCGGATCAGGGATTCCAGTTCGGCCAGTCGGCCGGTGACGAACTTCTCGTTCCGCAGGGTGCCGTTCTCGACGATGGCGGCCGGTGTCACGGGATCGAGACCGTGCTCTATGAGTTTCCGCGCGGTCACCCCCGCCGTGCTGAGCGCCATGAAGAACACCAGGGTCTGGCCCGACCGGGCGAGCCCGGCCCAGTCGGGACCTTCATTGCCGGCCGCCACGTGGCCGCTGACGAAGGTGACGGCGCCGGCATGGTCGCGGTGGGTGAGGGGGATACCGCTTGCCGCCGCACAGCCCGTGGCGGCGGTGATGCCAGGGACGATTGTCACGTCGATGCCGGCGCGGCGCAGATAGTCGCGCTCCTCGCCGCCACGGCCGAAGATGAAGGGGTCGCCGCCTTTCAGCCGCACGACGGTTCGGCCGCGCTGGGCCTCGCGCACCAGCAGCGCGTTGATGCCGGTCTGCGGCACCGCGTGGTGGCTCTTGCGCTTGCCGACGAAGATCTTGCGCGCCGCCGGGTCGGCGAGGCCGAGGATATCGTCCCCGACCAGCCGGTCGTAGACGATGACGTCCGCCGATTGCAGCAACCGCAGCGCGCGAATCGTGAGAAGCTCCGGATCGCCCGGTCCCGCACCGACGATGTGAACGATGCCCCTGTGTGTCATCCTGAATTCCAGTTTCTGTGTGTAATATTATTAAAAACACAATTATTGTGTTGTTTAAAATGAATCAACATTTTTCTTGCGAAAATCGAAAAAACATTCAGACCGTTCGCGCGGCGATATGGCGCGTGGCCGCGCGACGGCGGATTTCCTATATCCTTAACACCATGAACCAAGGGACCGATCGATGACCGCCCCGGCCGCGAAACCCGTCGCGATGTGGCTGTTCGCCTGCGCTGGCATGGTCGTGGCGATGATGGTCATCGGCGCGATCACGCGCCTGACCGAGTCCGGCCTCTCCATGGTCGAGTGGCGGCCCCTGATCGGCGCCTGGCCACCGACCGACGCGGCAGAGTGGCAGCGCGTGTTCGACCTCTACCGTCAAACCTCGGAATACACGCTCGCCAATGCCGGGATGAGCTTGGCGGAATTCAAGACGATCTTCTGGTGGGAGTTCATCCACCGGCTCTGGGGCCGGTTGATCGGAATCGTCTTCGCCCTGCCGTTCCTGTTTTTCCTGCTGACCAGGCGGATCCCCCGCGGCTACACGCCGCATCTCGTCGCGCTGTTCCTGCTCGGCGGGCTGCAGGGCGTCATCGGCTGGTGGATGGTGAAGAGCGGCTTCGTCGACCGCACCGATGTCAGCCAGTACCGGCTCACCGTCCATCTCGGCATGGCGTTCGCGATCCTGGGCTATCTGCTGTGGGTGGCGCTGCGGTTGGTCGCGCCGCGCGCACCGATGTCGGATGCGCCGCGGCGTCTTGCCTGGACGACGCTCGGCATCGTGTCGCTGACCGTCCTGGCCGGCGGTCTGGTTGCCGGGCTGAATGCGGGCCTGACCTACAACAGCTGGCCTCTAATGGACGGCGATTTTGTGCCGGCGGGCGCGCTTGAATTGTCGCCCTGGTGGCTGAACGGGTTCGAGAATGACGCGGCCGTACAGTTCGACCACCGCATGCTGGCCTATGCCAGTGTCCTCATGGTCGGCTGGCTGTGGCTCGCCGTCCGCCGCGCCTCCGTCACGCCGCGCGCGCGGTTCGCCGCGAACGCCATGGCGGCGATGGTCGTGGCGCAAGTCCTTCTCGGTATCGCGACCTTGCTTCTTGTCGTGCCGCTGCCCTTGGCGGTGCTGCACCAGCTGGGCGCGGCGACGCTGTTTTCGCTCACCCTGTGGACGGTGTACGAGCTGACCGGCTGAGCCACAGCAACCCGCCGGGCAGGCCCGCTGCCATCACCAGCAGGCCGAGCGCCACCGAGACGGCAAGCGCGGGTGCGGCGGCGATGCCGAACAGACCGAACAGCCAGATCAGCGCCGCCTCGCGCGGCCCCCAGCCGCCGAAACTGATCGGCAGGGTCGCCAACAGCAAGACCGGCGGCGTCAGCGCGAGGCAAAGGCCGATGTCGGGAACGAGACCCGCCGCCCGCGCCAGCAGATAGGTTGCGAGACCGGCCCCCAGATGGATCAGGAGCGACTGGCCGAACACGAGCAACCCGCGGGCGGATAACAGGATGCGCTGGCCGGCGGCGGCGAACCGCCCCAGCGCCGCGAGCCCGGCGGTGGACGATCCCGCGAGCGGTGCCGCGAGAGGCAGGGCCAGACCGCATCCGAGCGCGAACAGGACGAGAGCCCAGAGCCCGGGATGGACGGGACCGGGCAACAGACCGATACCGAGGGCGATCAGCGGGATCAGCGCCAGCATCGCCGCCACCCGCTCCAGCACGACGCCGCTGGTCGCGGCGCCGACCGTCGCTCCCTCCCGGTGCAGCATCCAGACCCGCGCCACGTCGCCGGCGATCGATGTGGACAGGGTCTGATTGAAGAACATGGCGATGAAGAACAGCCGCAGCGCTTCCGTCCAGGACAAGGCGCCGCCGAGCGCGCGGACGATGGTCCGCCAGCGCCAGGCGCTCCACACGCCATGCAGCAGCAGGACGGCAAAAGCGGCGGCGGCGAAGCGGGCGTCCATCGTGAAGATCCGCTCCAGCGCCGCGGCAAGATCGAACCGCGTCCACAGCCAGGCCAGCAATCCCGCCGAGACGGCAAGCTTCAGCCCGAGCAGCAGGGCCCGTTTGGGCATCGGCGTTTAGTGTCCGCCGGCCCGGTCCAGGATCGCGTGGAGGAGCACCTGACAGCCGGCGGCGATGTCCTCTGGCGTGGCGTTCTCGATCTCGTTGTGGCTGATGCCGTCCTCGCAGGGCACGAAGATCATGCCGGTGGGCGCGACCTTGGCCATATAGACCGCGTCGTGTCCGGCCCCGCTGACGATGTCCATATGGGCGTAGCCGCCGATCTCCGCCCCCTTGCGCACCGCGCTGACGCAGTCCGCGTCGAACACCGTCGCCGGGCAGGACCAGATTTGGTTGAAGTCGAGTTCCAGCGTATTCGCCGCCGCGGCTTCCTCCGCCGCCGCGCGCAGCGCGTCGTTCATGGCGGCCAAACGGTCGTCGTCCGGATGGCGGAAATCCACGGTCATGAAGACTTCGCCCGGGATGACGTTGCGGCTGTTCGGGCTCGACTCGATCATGCCGACCGTGGCGCAGGCGCCCGGTTGGAAGTCGTGGCCGATCCTGTTGACGGCGGTCACGACCGACGCCGCGCCGACCAGCGCGTCGCACCGCACCGCCATGGGCGTCGGCCCGGCATGGCTCTCGCGGCCGGTCAGCGTAATCTCGTACCAGCGCTGGCCCTGCGCGCCGCTGACCACACCGATCGTTTGTTCCTGATCTTCCAGGATCGGGCCCTGCTCGATATGCGCCTCGAAATAGGCGGTCGCCGGCCGGTTGCCGCAGCCCTCGCCCTTGTAGCCGATACGCTGCAGCTCGCCGCCCAGCGTGTTGCCGTCGCGGTCTTGGATGGCGAGCGATTCCTCGAGATCGAAGACGCCGGCATAGGCGCCCGACCCGACCATGGAGGGGGCGAAGCGGCTGCCCTCTTCATTCGTCCAGACGACCACCTCGACCGGCGCGTCGGTCTCCACATCGGCGTCGTTCAGCGCGCGCACCACTTCCAGCCCGGCCAGCACGCCATAGGCGCCGTCGAACTTGCCGCCGGTCGGTTGCGAATCGAG
>JAPPPC010000690.1 GCA_028817685.1 Rhodospirillaceae bacterium | reverse complement strand
GTCATGGCTAGACTGGGCGATACCGTCTTCAAGGTGCGCTCAAAGAATGCGGGGCCGTTCTGGGTGACGATCGATGTTTTTTGCGGCGATGAAGAGACATTCGAGAAAGTATCGAAGGGGCTCGCGACAGACGCTGTCGCACGGTTGTTCGATCAGCCGACGCAGGAGGTCAAACGCTTCGATATTGCCGATCTCAGCGTCATCAAGTTCAGCTTGCCGCGTCCCGTCGTGCAGGGACATCGTGCCGATCGCGACATGCACGGTGCACAGTGGGCGGTCCTGCTTGCCGAGCATGAACTCGGCGATGTTTAGCGCTACCGGTTTACCGATGACGGGTTGAAACCGCTGGCGCGATCGTCGCGGCCGGTCGGCGCTAGTTCGCTGGCCGGGTCGCCGGCGATTCGGGTCGCCTGCAGGACGCGCGCTTCGCTGAAATCATATGGCCTCGCGCGGTGCAGCACGCAGCGGTTATCCCAGATCAACAAGTCGCCCACGGTCCATTCATGCGTATAGACCCGTGGCGGTTGCGCCGCGCCTTCCAGCAAATCGTCCAAAAGGGCGAGCGCTTCATCGTCTTCCATCCCCGGGATACGGTAGGTGTGCCGCCCGATGCAAAGCACCTTTCGGCCGGTGACCGGGTGAATCTTGACCAGGGGGCGTAGCGGCGCGCCTTTGTCGTGATAGCCGTAAGCGGTGCCGGTTTCGACGGTGTAGCCAATCTTGGCTTGTGACGCGTAAAGGGAATGGTAGGCCGATAGATCTTCGATTCGCGCCTTGGTGACCTCGTCCAAAGAATCGTAGCCGGCGCGCATGTCGGCGAGTTCCGTTTCTCCGCCTTCCGGCGGTACGACCAGAGCCGACAGCAGGCCGGCTTTCGCGGCAAGCGGCATATAGGTGCTGTCGAGATGCCACCCCTCGTTGCCGCGCAAGGCCTTGAAACGGAATTCGTCCGGTTTCATCACCGAGCCATCCGGTTTCTGATTGGAAATCTGTACGCCTTCCTGGCCTTCGCGTAAGACCTCGATCTCACCAAACCGTTTGCCGAAGGCGACCTGGTCGGCATCGCTCAGATGTTGGCCGGGAAAGACCAATGCCGCGTGGGTGAGGAAGGCTTCCTCGACGGCGCGCCAGGCTGGTTCGTCCAAATTCGCGAGGTCGACGTCCGTGACGACCGCGCCAAGGGTCAGCCCTTCGATTGGTGTGACGGTGGGGGCCATATCTCGATCCTATTGCATAGAGGTTATGGGCCGATAGTATCGGCGATGAAATGTGACAAAGGCAAATGTCGCCGTATCTTGGGAATGGAAAAATGAACGAAGCTGAGTTCACGAAGGCCTGCGAGGTTGAGGGCTACACGGTAATGAAGATGGATCGTCCCGCGGGCATCGAAAACGATATGCACACGCATGATTTCTCCGCGAAATTGATGATTTTGACCGGCGAGTTTACGGTGGCTTTCGAGGATGGCGATGCCATTTGCGGCCCCGGCGATACGTGCGACGTACCTGCGGGTACGATGCATGCCGAACGGAGCGGCCCCGAGGGGGCTACGATTCTGCTGGGCAAGAAGTAGGGCCGCTTATAGCGGAATCACAAGCAAGGTATCGATCCCGCGGCTGTCGAACACGACCAGCCTTTCGGCGAACTTTAACGCGCCATCCTCTTCGAGAATGCGGTCATAGTAGCAGCCGGTGCTGAAGATCATCGCAGACCCGTCGCGCATGATCCGAGTCACCTGATAGGCGGTTTCGGCGTAAATCGTATCGTCTTCCACCCGCTTGATCAGCGTTGTCGACAGGATGTGCCGGTAGCGATGGTCTTCGTAGATATTCGCTTCTCGCAGCGCCATGATGCGGTCACGCAGCATATCGCGGGAATCGCAGTCGATGACGCCGAGCGGCAGGTCGCGCTCGAAGTTCTCGGCAGAGATGATCTTGTAGACGCAATCCTCGGTGAAATATTCCGGCCATTCCTCGAATCGGCCGCCGTCCAGGCTGTCGGCGTACCGCGCGAGCAGGTCCTGGACCCGGAACTGCCGTTCGATGTCCACCGGTCCTAGAGCCCCATATGGGTGCGGTAGGCGGCCCAGAAGCCACGCACCGAGGCTTCGGTTGTGCGCGTGTTGTCGCTGATATGGTCTCGGCCGCCCATCTCGATGATCGAGGTCTCTTCGAGCGCGCCGGGAATGCCGCGTTGGACGAAGTTCCCGACCGCGCCATCCTCCATCGAGATATAGCCTGCGGGACCGATCAGGTTCGCCTGCTTGAGGCGCATTTTGGTGGTCTTTTCGTCGTCGTCCTGGAAGCCCAGTACCGTCCAATTCAGTTCGGTCCGACCGACGCCCTTCGGCAAAATTTGACGCACGGCGATGCTGTTTTCGACCTGTTGCAGGATGAAGTTGGGAAATACCGAGAGGATCTGGACATTGATGCCGTCGCCGAACTCGTCGAAGGATTCGAGCAGCGACGGGTCGGCGAGGCGGTAGTCGTCGCGGCTGGCACGCAGTTTGGATTCGTCATACTCGGCGTTGGCATGAATCGTTCGGCGTTTCGAATAGCTGGCATGATTTCCGCCTGTCGGGTCGACCACGACGCCGCCTTCAGAGGCGAGGCGGTTCAACCGGAAGGTTGCGAAGAACAGGTGAAGCAGGCCGGCATGATAAGTGTCCTTTACATTCTCGACATACAGCTTCCAGTTATTGTTAAGAATTTGAGTATGATAGCCGAGAATTCTGAGAGGACGGTTGAGTACGCGTTCGACCCGTTCCAGGATATCGGGGCCGATGAATTCCGCCAGCGGCATCACCGTCTCGGAGAACGTACCGAACACCAGGCCGCAGTGCTCCGTTGTGCGCAATGGCCGCATCCGGTGATCCTTGGCGTTGAAGTCGTCCGGCATACCGCCGCGGCCGTTGACGCCCTTGGCGAAGGCCGCGCTGATCAACTCGCCTTTTAACCCGTAGACCCAGTTGTGATAGACGCAAGTCAGGGTCTTCGCGTTACCCCGATCCTTAAGGCAGACCAGTGCGCCTTTATGAACGCAGCGGTTCTCAAAGGCGTTGATGTCGCCATTCTCATCGCGCACGACAATGACCGGTGTCTCACCGGCATAGGTCGTCTTGTAATCGCCTGGATTGGGAATTTCGTCTGCGAGGCAAAGAATTTGCCATGTCTCGCCTTGAAATATCCGCTTCTGTTCCGCAGCGTGGATCTCCGCATCGGCGAAGGCGCGGTACGGCACGCGGCTGTTACCGGCTTCCGGCCACTTGAGGAGGGGTGGTTCGTTTGTCAGGGCGTCAGTCATGGCGATGCATCCGCTAAGGCCGTCGCCTCAAGAGTAGCGAAAGAACCGGCGAATGGGAACGGAACGCGCTGTCAGACGAAGGTGAGCAAGCGACGCGGCGTGTCGACGACGATTGCCTGGATTTCCGCTTCCGTGAAGTTGCGGAGACGCATCAGCGGAATGGCGTTCTCGAAAATGTGCCCGTAGCCATGTCCACCGTAGGATTTGAGTCGCGTCAGATAACAGATGTCATGGCTGATCACGATTTGATCCAGATGGCCGCGCTCGATCAAGGCGCGGATCAGGCGCAGCCGGATCGCATCGTTGGGCATATCGATCTTCGGGTTGAGCGCGTAGTAGCTGGTTTCCTGTCCGAACAGGTCGAACTCGATGACGCAGCCGGTATCCGCGAGCCGGAACAGGCGCTCATGGTCGAAGATGGTGCGGTCGATATGGCTGATCACCGTGCGCTCGGGTGCGCCGTCATGCGCCTGGATGAAGTCCATCACTTCCTGTGGCTGGTCCGCGTCGCGCCCGGGATGAACGTTCAGGGAGGCCCCGGTCTCCCGCTGCGCGATGATGGCCCCCGCCATGACCCGCTTTTCCAGATCGGTCCAAGGAGATTGGCAGCCAATCTCGCCGATCATTCCGGCGCGAATGTCGGTACCCCAGGCGCCGACCGTGACCTGCTCGATCATTTCGGAGGCAAAGCTGTCGATGTCGCGGCTGCGGTTGGCCTCATCCTGGTACTCGTCCACGTAATGGCCGCATCCCATCACCACATGTGCGCCGGAGTCGCGTGAAATCTGTGCGAGAGCGTCCGGGGCTGGGGCAAGCCCGCCGGAGCTTAGCTCGACGATGGTGTTGCCGCCCGCCGCAACCATCTCCTTCACCTCGAACGTCGCCAGCTCGGCCGAGCGCGAGATGTAGTTGCGCGGCACCTTCACTCGGCCGTAATTGAATTGCCAGCAATTGCAGAGGTTGATCTCCGGTCCTTGATCCGTCTCCTTCGCCATCTGCGGTGTCCGGATATCCCAGACCAGATGCTCATGCATCAACGTGTTGCCCAATTCAGCCGGGTCGATCGGTCCGAGGACGGTTTGGGCCTTGCCTTTCAGCGCGGTTGCCGGCATCAGCTGCGTTCCTTGAGAAGTGGTTTGCGTTGCGCGACGACATCGTCGAGCGCGTCGAGGAAGCCGTCCAACTGTTCATCGGTCAAGATACTGGAAAGCGCGATGAAGCCGCGGCGGGCTACATAGTAGCCGCGCTCGAGGAGATCGAGGAAAAGCAGTTCCTTCGCGCCGTCGTCGCTATCGGCCACATCGTCGATCGTTCGGATGGGACCGGTCAGCCCGTGCAGGTTCATCAGCGAACCGGTGCCGGAAGCGTGCAAAGCGACGCCGTGCTTCTCGAAAACGCCGTTGATGCGTGCCCGTATTGTGTCTCCGGTCTCATGCAGCTGCGCGGCGATATCCGGCGTGAAGGCTTCGGTCATCGCTGCGATTCCGGCATGCATCGACAGTACATTGTTGTTGAAAGTGCCGGCATGAGGCATCGCGTTCGGGGCCGTCGGGTCGTAGATACCCATCAGGTCGGCACGGCCGCCAAAGGCGCCGAAAGACATGCCGCCGCCGATCCATTTGCCTAGCGCGATCAGGTCCGGCGTGATTCCGTACTCGCCATGCGCGCCACCACGGCCAAAGCGCGAGGTCATGACCTCGTCAAAGATCAGCAGCGTGTCGCATGCTGTCGCTTCCTCGCGCAGCATCGCCAGGAACGCCGGGGCGCCCGGGATGCAGCCGCTGGAGCCGAGCATGGGTTCCACCGTGATGCAGGCGAGGGAATCCGCATGCTCGCGTATCAGCGCGCGGGTGCGGTCGATATCGTTGAAATGGCCGAGCACGAAGGGGAAGGGGGCATTAATTGGGATGCCGCCGCCACCGAAATACAGCAACCCGCCGTGATAGCCGCCGTGGAACACCATGACCCTTTCGCGTCCGGTAAGGTGCCGGGCGGTGGAGATCGCCATCAGATTGGCTTCTGTGCCGGAATTCGTGAATCGCACCTGCTCGACAGCGCGGAACCGTTCGGCGACCAGGTCTGCCAAGCGGAACTCAGCCAGATTGTGCGCGCCCAAATTGAGCCCGACCTCGAGCGCTTCGTCGATCGCCTTGCGGATGGCTGGATGAGAATGGCCGAACACGCCGGCCGTATACTCACCAAGCAGGTTGAGATAGCGATTATCGTCCACATCATGCAGGAAGGCGCCTTCGCCGCGCGCTGCGCGGACGGGAAAGGGACCATGGTAAAGCACCGTCCGCGTGTTCCCGCCGGGCAAGTGGCGCTGCGCCGCTTCGTGCGCCTCTCGCGTCTTGGGCCGCCGTTCGGTATAGACGGCGCGCGCATCGGCTAGGGCCTCGTCCATCGACAGGTTTCGTCGCATCGCAAAATCCATCGCTTTGCAGTAAACAATACCGGGAGAACGTAATGGCATCTTCGCCGTTGCACCAGATTGTTGCGTTTTTCAGTCGTGGGAAAAGCCATGGATCATTTGAAACGGGTCGAAGATGAGTTTACGCGCCAAGCGGAGACCTTCAGCGCCTATGCCAGCATTGCCGGCGGCGATGTCATCACAACGTTTCAGGAAGAGATCGGCGAAGCCGCGACCGGTACGTTGCTGGACGTTGCTTGCGGTCCCGGTGCCGTATCCGCTGCGCTCGCACCGAAGGCGGAAAGCGTACCCGCGTTCGATGCGACCCCTGCGATGCTGGAAAAAGCGCGCGAGCGCTGTGAAGCGGCCGGGCTGGTGAACGTGACGTTCGAGCAGGGCGCGGCCGAGTCGATGCCTTTCGCGGATGGCGCGTTCGACGGTGCCGTGACGCGTCTGGCGCTGCACCATTTCGTCGATCCGACGGTAGTCTTAAAGGAAATTCGGCGGGTGCTCCGCCCGGGCGGTGTGCTGGTTATTGCGGACGTGGTCGTCTCCGAGGATGCAGCGGAAGCGGACCTGCAGAATGCGATCGAAATCCTCCGCGATCCGTCGCACATCCGCATGCTGCCGCTAACGGAGCTGAACGCGGCGGTAGAGGGCAGCGGTTTTGCAATCGAGTCCGGCACGGTGTGGGACAAGGACCGCGAGTTCGAGGAATGGATGGGGATCGTCAACGATCCGCAGCGTCTGAATCCGCTGCGCACCGTCGCGCGCGCCTTGGCAGAAGAAGGCCGGCACGCCGGCATGGGCTTGGCTATCGAAGACGAGCAGCTCGTCTTCTTTCATCGCTGGGTGATGATAAGAGCGCGCAAGCCGGTCTGACGCACCCAGGCGCTTCGCCGATTTCAAATATTCGTTTCCGCATGCGACCATGCCGAAACGGCATAGGAGGCAATGCGATGCGGCACACGACCAAGCTCCGGAAACTGATCGAAGGCGAAGATATCCTCGTCTGTCCCGGTACCTACGATCCGCTGATGGCGAAGATCATCAAGCAAGTCGGATTCGAGGCGATGTATATGACCGGGGCGGGCGTGTCGCACTCGACGCTGGCGATGCCGGATCTGGGGCTGACGACGATGACCGAGATGGTGCAGCGCGCCGGGCAATTGGCCGATGCCTCCGAACTGCCGCTGATCTGTGATGCGGATACGGGCTACGGCAACGCGCTCAACGTGATGCGCACCGTGCGCGAATATGAGCGCGCCGGCGTCGCCGGAATACATATCGAAGACCAGGAGATGCCGAAACGCTGCGGCCACTTCTTCGGCAAGACGCTGATCGACAAATCGGAGATGGTGGGCAAGCTGAAGGCGGCGCTCGACGCCCGGCAGGACGAAGATTTCATGATCATCGCCAGGACAGATGCGAATACCGCTGTCGGCTTCGACGAGGCGCTGGACCGCGCGCAAGCCTATGCTGAGGCGGGCGCCGACGTCATCTTCTTCGAGAGCCCCCGTACGGTCGAAGAACTCGCGGCCGTGCCGAAGGCCATCGGCAAACCGGTTTTGGCGAATATGGTGGAGACCGGCCTGACCCCCTTGCTCCCCGCATCGGAACTGCA
>JAPPPC010000096.1 GCA_028817685.1 Rhodospirillaceae bacterium | reverse complement strand
TTCGATTTCCGGCCGTGTCGCATTGGCCTTGTCGCCGATGACCTTCGTGTTGATCGGCACCTGGCGCCAGCCATAGATGCGATGCCCGTAGCGGATAATCTCCGACTCGACGATCTGCCGGCAGCGCTCCTGCGCCAACAGATCGGTGCGCGGCAGAAACACCATGCCGACCGCCATCAGGCTCTCCCGCGGTTCGTGCCCGGTGCGGCGGATATGCTCCTTGAAGAATTCCTGCGGGATCTGGACATGGATACCGGCCCCGTCGCCGGTCTTGCCATCCGCATCGACGGCACCGCGATGCCAGACCGCGCGCAACGCCTCGATGCCCTTCAAGACCACGTCGCGCGACGGTTTGCCGTCGATCGCGGCGATCATGCCGACGCCGCAAGACCCGCGTTCGTCGGCCGGATCGTATAGGCCTTCCGCTTCCAGGTAGCGCGCGGTTCGATGCCAGCGTGTTACGTCATCGCTCATCTCGCCCCCTTCCCGTCAATCCGCGACATCCGCGGTCACGCGGGACTGGATATAACTGTGGATCGACTCGGCCGCCTTGCGGCCGTCATAGATGCCCCAGACCACCAGGCTCGCGCCGCGCACGATATCGCCGGCGGCGAACACGCCCGGCAACGCCGTCATCATGGTTCGCCAGGAAACGGAAACCGTGCCCCAATCGGTCACAGGCAGGTCCGGCACGCCGAACAGGTTCGGCAAGTCTTCCGGATCGAACCCCAACGCCTTGATAACGAGGTCGGCTTCGATGGTGTCGCTCGAGCCGTCGACCGGTTGCGGCTGCTGGCGTCCGTCCGCGTCCGGCATACCGAGATGGATCCGCTGCGCACGGACACCCGTTACCGCACTATCGCCGAGAAAGGCCTCCGGTTGCGACAGCCAGACAAACTCGCCCCCTTCCTCCTCGGCATGGCTAACTTCCCGCAGGGACCCGGGCATATTCTCCCGATCCCGCCGATAGAGGCATTTGACCGACTTCGCCCCCTGGCGCACCGCGGTGCGCACGCAGTCCATCGCCGTATCGCCGCCGCCGATGACCACGACGTCTCTGTCCTGCGCGTTCAGGGTCCCGTCGTCGAATGCCGGTACCGCGTCGCCCAGCCCCTTACGGTTACTGGCGGTCAAATAGTCGAGCGCTTGATGAATGTTCCCGAGACCGATGCCCGGGGCGGCCAGATCCCGCGATGTGTAGACGCCTGTCGCGATCAGCACCGCATGATGCCGTTCCCGCAGTTCCGCGAACTCGATGTCGCGTCCGACTTCGCAATTTTGGTGGAAGACGATGCCTGCCTCTTCCAGCCGTGCCACCCGGCGCGCGACCACGGGCTTCTCCAATTTGAAATTCGGGATGCCGTAGATCAGCAAACCGCCGGCCCGGTCATACCGGTCGTAGATATGGACCGTATATCCCTCGAGCCGCAGCTGTTCCGCCGCGGCCAAACCGGCGGGCCCGGCACCGATGATCCCCACCGATTGCGGCAGGTCGCGTTGCGGCCTGATCGGCGGAACCCAGCCTTCCCGCCACGCGGTCTCCGTGATGAATTTCTCGACCGACCCGATGGTCACCGTCCCGTGGCCGGACTGTTCGATGACGCAATTCCCCTCGCAGAGTCGATCCTGCGGACAGATACGGCCGCAAATCTCCGGCATATTGTTGGTCTGCGCGGACAGCGCATAGGCTTCCTCGAGCCGGCCCTGCGCCGTCAGCATCAGCCAATCGGGGATGTTGTTCTGCAGCGGACAATGGATCTGGCAATAGGGAATGCCGCATTGTGAACAGCGCCCGGCCTGCGCTGCGGCGCGTTCGGCATCGAACTCCGCGAAAATCTCGTCAAAGTCGGCCCGGCGCACCTGGGACTCCCGCTTGTCCGGCATACGGCGCGCGCGCTCGACAAATTTCAACATCTTTCCAGACATTACCCCTCCGCATTCCCGGCGAGCCGTTCCGGATTCGATGTGCTTACCCGTATAGCCTAACAGACGGCCTTCAAAATGGACAGCTATACGTCAATAATACTGTCGTTAATTGTCAAAAGGTCAGCATGACTCCCTCAATTCATGGCTCACAGACCCTACGTCAACAATTTTAGTACCATTTCTGTATTAAATTATCCTATCGTTACCGGGCCGAACCGGCGTATATACAGCCAACATCTACGCGGGGTGGGCGTGGCTCTCTACCACATCTTGATTCTGGCGATCGTCCAGGGAATCACCGAGTTTCTGCCGATCAGCTCCTCGGGACATCTGATTCTGACGTCTCGGGTGCTGGGCTGGCCCGATCAAGGCCTGATCATCGATATCGCTGTCCATGTCGGCACCCTGTTCGCCGTGCTGCTCTATTTCTGGCGTGATATCTGGTTCATGTTGGTCGGTTTGGCGCGCCTGTTCACAGGGCGCAGCGGTCCCGGCGCCCGCCTGGCCCTGTACATCGTCGTGGCCACCATTCCGGTCATCGTGGCGGGCTATTTCGGCAAGGATTTCATCGGCTCCGCCCTGCGCAGCGCGGAGGTCATCGCCTGGGCGACCCTCGGTTTCGGGATATTGCTATGGATCGCGGACAAAGTCGGCATGACCCTGCGCACCGTCGAACATCTGAGCTGGGGCGGCGTCCTGTTTATCGGCCTGGCGCAAGTTTTGGCTTTGATCCCCGGCACCAGCCGGTCCGGCATCACCATGACGGCCGCCCGCTTTTTGGGCATGGAACGGCCCGAGGCCGCACGTTTCTCGATGCTGCTCTCGATCCCGACAATCCTCGGCGCCGGCGTGTTAAGCGGCTACGACCTTTATAAGAGCGGTGACATGGCTCTTGGATACGACGCGCTGATCGCCGCGGTCCTGGCCTTCCTGACCGCGATCGTCGCGATCTGGGCGCTGATGCAGTGGCTGCGCCGGTCGAGCTTCACACCCTTCGTACTGTACCGGATCGTGCTGGCCGCCGGGCTGCTCTACTGGGTTTACGCCTGAGTTAGGGATTCGGCGGTCGGCAGGACCATCGGCGCCAGTTCCTCGGCACTCCGGCCCGCCCAATCGCGGTCGGGCACCTGCGCCATCGACCGCTGTTGCGCCGCTTCAAGAGCCTCGGACGCCGCTTGCAGATCGATATTCAGCACCTTGCCGTCGGCGACGACCTGCTCTCCATCGACATAGACGTCCCGCACGGCTCGGTCGGCCGCGACGAAGATGAGGCTGCGCAACGGTTCGCGCAACGGCATCATCGACGGATCTTTCACGTCGACCGACACGAAATCGGCCTTGCAGCCCGGCGCCAGCCTGCCGATATCGTCGCGCCCCAGCGCCTTCGCGCCGCCGACCGTCGCCGCTTCAAAGACGTCCCGGGTTTCCAAATCGTCGACGGTTTCCATCGCGACGCGCGCGAAGTTCCCGACACTGCGCATCTCCTCCAGGAAATTGTGCGGATAGGTGTCGGTGCCGATGCCGAGATTGATCCCGGCGCGCCGATAGTCGCCGAAACTGCGCAGGCTGATGCCACGCCGCATAAAAACGGTCGGGCAGTGCGCGACGGTTGTCTCGGTCTCGCGCAGAATGTCCATATCGTTGCGCGAGGTCCAATGCAGCCAAGGGTGATGGTCGAGAAAGATCGCGTGCCCGATGATCGCATGCGGGCCAAGTCCGCCAATATCCTTCAACCATTGAATTGGCGTGACACCATGCCGGCGGATCATTTCGTGGAACTCATTCACGCTTTGCGCAGCGTGAATTTGGAAAGGCAGTTGGCGCTCCTGCGCGTAGTCCGACGCATCGCGGATCAGGTCTGCGGTGCAGGTATCGATCTGCGCCGGGCACACCATCCCGCTCAATCGGCCGGATGGGTGCTGCCGCGCCAGTTCGATGAGCCGTTGTGCCTCGGTGAAGGCTTCGCGTCCCGCGCCTTCGTCCCAGTCATATTCGACCCGCTTGCCTTCAGCCACGAACCACCGTGCGTCTCTGAACATCGGCGCTGCAACGGCGCGAATCCCACTTTCCGCCAAGGTATCAAGCCAGCCGTCGAACGGAATGGACAGGTCGGCGACGGTCGTCACGCCGCTCATCAGCAGCTCCGCCATCGCAACCTGCATACTGGCGATCGCGCCGTCGCGGTCGTTCGCGAACACGGGCAAAAATTCATAGAGCGAGCTGTGCCAGAAATTCGGGCTGCGCGTTTCGTCTGTCAGGCCCTTGCGGAGCGGCTCGCTTGTTGGATGGGTGTGGATATTGACGAGGCCAGGGATGATCAAACGGTCACGGCCGTCGATTTCCACCGCCGCGGCCCCTTCGTATCGGCCGCCGACATGGCTTATCGTGCCGCCATCGAACGCGATATCCGCATCGCGCAAATATACATGACTTGCTTTTGCCGCGTCCCAGGCGACCACCCAGGCCGCGTTCCGGACGACTGTCGCGGACATCTAAGCGGTCTGCGCGTCGTTAAAACGGCCGCCACGCCGGAAACGGTCGAGATAGGTCGGCACGATCAGTTCCGCCGCCGTCGGCGTGATGCCGAGCGTTTCCAGTGTTGGCGCTTCGCCCGACAGGACATTGTCCGTTTTCAGGAGCGTGACCTGATCGCGCGTGAGCAGCGGCTTCGGCAGCAATTCCAGGAACAGCGCCTTTATCGAGGCGACCCAGAACGGAATCGGCAACAGCAAGCAATTCCGGTCGGTCGCGCTCAGCACCAGTTCCATCAACTGCTTGAAACTGTAGACCGTCGGGCCTCCGAGTTCGTAGGTTTGACCGGCGGCGTCATCGCGATCCAGACAGGCGACGATCGCGTCAGCCACATCGCCGACATAGACCGGCTGGAACTTGGTGCCGCCATCGCCATAGAGATCGACCGATCCGTTCCTGAAGGTCGGGAACGGACAGCCGAACACCGGCAGGAAAGGCGACAGCCGGGCCAGTCCCGCAAACTGATTGAAGAAGTCGTCATCCGGCCCAAAGATGACGCTCGGCCGCACAATGCTGGCCTCGCCAAAGGCCTCGCGCACGGCTTCCTCGCCTGCGGCTTTCGACCATGCGTATTGCGACTGCGAGCTGCTCGAGGCACCAAGTGCCGACATCTGTACGAAGCGGTCCACGCCAGCGGCCTTGGACAGGCGCGCGATCCGTTCGGCACCATCCCGGTGCACGGCGTCAAAGCGCTGCCGGCCGCGGCTGAACAGAATCCCCACCAGGTTGATAACCGCGTCCGATCCCGCCACCGCGGACGCGACATCCGCTTCGTCCAGGATATTGGCGCGCACCGGGGTGACCTGCCCGACGTCGCCCATAGGCTTCACAAAGCTGGCAGCCGCCACGTCGCGCACCGCGACCCGAACCACGAGACCCCGCGCCGCCAAGCGTGACACAACATGCCGCCCGACAAAGCCGGAGCCGCCGAACACCGTGACCTGTTTCATTGTCTTCCGCCCTAAGTTTCCACTGCCCCGAATGGGACATTCAGCCATTTTACCGATGCCGGTCTTCGACTGCATCGCCTAATTTTCCGTAAAGATACGATTAGACGATGCCGGCAATCGCAGGAACTGTCCGCGAACCGGTTGACAACCTCCACGCCTCAGCCTATCACGCGGCATCAATCTGAACCGGCGCCCAGGTGGCGGAATTGGTAGACGCGCAGGTTTCAGGTACCTGTGGCCGCAAGGCCGTGGAAGTTCGAGTCTTCTCCTGGGCACCAACTGCGCCCCCTCGCGGGCGAAAGGCTTCGATTGTCGATCGAACTGCATCAAGGCGACCTTCCTGACGGACTCGACTTTGGCGACTCAGTCGCCATCGATACGGAGACGATGGGACTCGATCCGCATCGCGACCGGCTTTGCCTCGTGCAACTGTCGGCGGGCGACGGCGATTGCCATCTGGTGCAGATACCGGCCGAAGGGCGCAACGCACCGAACTTGACCCGCTTGTTGGGCGACCCCAACGTGCTGAAACTGTTTCATTTTGCACGTTTCGATGTCGCGGTTTTGCAGCATGGGCTGGGGGTAGCTTGTGCGCCGATCTACTGCACCAAGATCGCATCCCGGTTAGTCCGCACCTATACCGACCGGCATGGTCTCAAGGATTTGTGCCGAGAACTGCTCGATGTCGACATGTCGAAACAGCAGCAATCCTCCGATTGGGGTGCCGAAACATTGTCGGAGGCGCAGTTGGCCTATGCCGCCAGCGACGTTTTGCACCTGCACGCCCTGAAGGCTCGGTTGGACGATATGCTGCAGCGGGAAGGCCGCACGCATCTGGCGGAAGCGGCATTCGGATTCCTGCCCACCCGGGCAGCGCTCGACCTGGCCGGTTGGGCGGAACAGGATATTTTCTCGCACAGTTGAGAGGACCGCTAAGGTCCACGGAATCCTTTATTTATTAACCACTCATCACTATGATTCCCGTAACGGAAGGCGGCGGGAGTCCGTACGGACTCGCCCGCGGAAACGGACGACACAAAAAGGACCGACACGCTGAGTTCCTCACAGAAAAAGCAACCGGCGACCGAAACGAACGCTGACCTTGAATCCGCGTCCCGCGTGCTGTCGCTCGAAGCGGAAGGTATTCGCGCCCTCGCCGACTCGTTGGACGATAAATTCATCGCTGCGGTGGACAGGCTTTCAACCGTTACGGGCCGGGTCATCGTAACCGGCATGGGAAAAAGCGGACATATCGCCCGTAAGATCGCTGCCACACTGGCCTCGACCGGCACGCCCGCCTATTTCGTTCATCCCGGTGAAGCGAGCCATGGCGATCTCGGCATGATCGCGCATGACGACGCGGTCCTCGCCTTGTCGAACTCCGGCAATACGCAGGAGTTGAATGACCTGGTGGAATATACGCGGCGGTTCTCTATCCCTCTGATCGCGATCACCGCCCGGTCCAAGAGCATGATTTCCGAACTGGCCGACGTCGCTCTCATCCTGCCCTCGGTGCCGGAAGGGTGCCCGATGGGCCTCGCACCGACCACCTCGACGACGATGCAGCTCGCGCTGGGCGACGCGCTCTCTGTCGCCTTGCTGGAACGCCGTGGCTTCTCCCCTTCGGATTTCCAGGTATTCCATCCGGGCGGACAGCTTGGCAGCAACTTGCAAAGGGTGAGCGACCTTATGCACAGCGGAGAAGACATGCCGCTGACGACGCCCGATACGCCGATGAGCGAAGCAATCCTGATCATGACGGAAAAGCGCTTCGGCTGCGTCGGTGTGGTGGATGAGGACGGCCGCTTGATCGGTGTCATTACCGACGGTGATTTGCGTCGGCACATGACCACCGAAATGCTGTCGGCGCGCGCGGGCGACCTGATGACCAGCAATCCCCGCACGATCCGGGCAAATGCGTTGGCGGCGGAAGCCGTCGCCTTTATGA
>JAPPPC010000898.1 GCA_028817685.1 Rhodospirillaceae bacterium | reverse complement strand
TCGCCACAGACGGCGGCACCGATACCGTCAGCAACGGCGCGTGGGCCAGCGCGCGCAAATCATCCATCGCTCTCGACAATGCGCCAAACGCCGCGTGCGTGCCTTCCAACAAGACCTCACCGGCTTCCGTAAGGGACAAGGACTTCTTCCGCCGCAGGAATAGTGCCCAGCCGAGCCGCAGCTCGAGATCTTTGATCTGGTGGCTGACAGCAGACGGGGTAACGCGTAGCTCTTCGGCGGCACGGCTGAAATTCTTGTGTCGTGCGGCCGCCTCAAACGTACGCAAGGCATTCAACGGCGGAAGATTGGTTCGCAACGGCGATACCTTTGCTCTTCAAACTATGAAAATTACTCATAGTGAGTTGAATATTGATCCGTTGTCATGCCAACCATACTGGTCTAAGGGACTACATACAATTAAATTATCCGCTCTAAATTTAATCTAGCTCGATCAAAACTCATACGTTTTATGAATTTTACTAAACAAATGACGTGTTGTTCACAGTCGGTGTGAAAGGCTGGCAATGGAAAGCTGGGGCTGGGTCTATCTGACGCTCATGGCGTCTGCGGCACAATCGGTGCGGACGGGAGGGCAAAAACACCTCACGCAACATATGAGCACGTTTGCGGTATCGCTCGTTCGGTTCGTCTACGGACTGCCCTTCGTGGGCGCCTATTTCTGCTTTCTGATGTACGCGTACGAACGGGACATTCCCGTACTAACGCTTTATTTCCTGGGGTTTTGCCTTCTCGGCGGCGTCGGTCAAATTCTGGCCACCGCTTTGCTCGTCTTCCTATTCTCGTTCCGTAATTTTGCGGTTGGGACGACATATGCGCGTACGGAGGCCTTTCTAACGGCCGTCGCGGGCGCGTTTCTGTTTGGCGAACTCATCAGCCTGCAAGGTTGGTTTGCGATCGCGATCAGCGTCTCTGGTGTCGTTGTCATCACGATCGCAAAAACGACCGTCGACGGCGGGGGCTGGGTGACACGTATCTGGAACAGGTCTGCCGCTGTCGGTCTCGCATCGGGATTTGGGTTCGCACTTGCCGCCCTTTCCGTTCGCGAGGCGGCCCTGTCCTTGGGCGACGATACCGTCCTCTTCCCGGCCGCGCTCACGTTGGTGACGACGATCCTGATGCAGTCGACGATCCTCGGACTTTATATCGTCGTACGGGAGCGCGAGCAGATCGCGATCATGCTCCGTGAGTGGAAGGTGGGAACCTTTGTTGGCGCGACCAGCGCATTGGGTTCGGTCGGATGGTTCACCGCGTTCACGCTGCAAAAAGCGTCCTTTGTCAAAGCTTTGGGCCAGATTGAATTCATATTCACCCTGGCGATTTCCATCCTCTTTTTTCGAGAACGAACCTCTCCTAGCGAACTTGTTGGCATGTTGCTGGTCGTTGTCGGGATCGTGTATTTGTTGGCCGTCGCCTAGAGCGGATCTGCATTCCGGCGTGAACAATCGTCAGAATTCCCAGACTTCCGCGTTCGTGCTGTGCTCCAATACCGAACTATCCGAGAGCACTTTCAGAACCTCTCCAACCAATTGGTCCGGCATAAACGGCTTACTGAGAAACGCGGTAACACCGCGATCGACGGCGCGTTTGATCGCATCTTCGGAATCGCGAACCGTAACAAGAATAAACGGGATAGCGGCCCGGCTGTCGCGGATATTCTTCAGAACCTCAAGGCCGTCCATGCCCGGCATGATCCAGTCGCAGATCACCAGGTCGAACTGTTCGCCTTGCTCGAACTTGCGCCACGCCTCGATGCCGTCGAGCGCCGTGGTCAAATTGGTAAAGCCAACAGAACCCAGTATCTCCACGATGAAGTCGCGCATCGTGTCGTCGTCTTCCACGACCAGAATCCGCGCCCGCATGAGATCGTTGTCGGTCAAAGCAACCTTCTAGATCCGGATTCAACAATTACTCGTAAAAGTAAATATAGATTCGTTTAATTTTTGATAACGCTGCAACGGATAGCGAAGACGAAGAACCGGCGGGTTCGCAATGGATCACGCCCACGACCGCTGAAAGAGCCATTTCGCACTGTAAGCAAAAGCCGCCGCTGAAAAGCGGCCCTCACCACACAGCGCCACCTTCGCTTGGAGAGATTAACGCAGAGCAGTCACCGCGTGATCATATCCAAGACGGAATCCAGCGCGTCGTCCGCAATGGCCCGGATTTCGTCATCCGTTCGATCTTGGATCGGATGCGGCACATAGACGATCGCGGGATCAAATCCGAGCGCACGCCCCTGCGAAATCGCCGCCTGCTCAAACGCGGTCGTCGCAATCATACCACCCGGAATGCCACGGCCGTCGAGATCTGCAATGTCATGCAAACTGCACGACGTGCAAGAGCCTCAATCTGAAAGCGCTTCGACGACAACGTCGCATTCCGTCGCAATCGCCTGCGCGACGGCAACGGGCGCGACCTTGGTGTTGGTCGGCTTGGCATAGCGCCTGACCTGCAAACCACGCGACACCATGCCCGCTTCAAGCTGATCCAAAAAGACGTCGCCGCGGGACTTCCCAATATCCAGCAACGCGATCGTCTTGCCATCGAGCGTTTCGAGCGGCGCCATTCGCTCTCGTTTGGCCGGCGCCGATTCGGCGGTCGGATCGAGTAGCACCATCGTGTCCTTCATGTACCGATCTCCTTCGTTACCATTTCACTGCCCCGTTCGCCGGTTGCCGCCCAGCCGCCAACCACGGCGGACATCATGCCGGCGATGCCGCCGGCCCGTACGATGTTCAAGCCTCCGGGCCGAAACTTGGACACGGTCTCGCCGGCGAGATGCTCCGGAATGCCTTCGGCAACACCGCCGGCACCCCTGATGAGTTCGTGGCCGGGAAGGCGCAAAGCCTCTTCAAATGCCTCTAACGTTTGCGTCTTCGTCCAGCCCGCCTGGCGGTAGGTTCGGAAATGCTCCGGCGACAGAATGATGAGCGCGTCGTGCGCCCCGGCTTTCTTCGGATGACCGATCGCTCGTAGAGACAGGGCCAGCGACCGGGTCAGGGATTCGGGGGTTCGCGATAATTGATCGAAGTTACCCAGCAACCCCTCGCCGCCATAGAGCGTCACAGCCGACGATCCCGGTTTCGCACCCCGCTGCACGGACAGAGGTTCCCAGTGCGGATCGGAGTCGTCCTCGGCGAAACAATAGGTGTACTTTCCGGGATTGCCGAGAGTCGCGCGGTCGATGCCACCGGGCACGCCACCGCCCACATTCCGAATGACCAGTTGCAGCGCGCGTCCGATCGTGGCATTGGCGCGATTGCCCTGACCCAGTGCGTTTTCCCCGGAATTCATTCCGATCGCCCGGGCAACGGGCCCATTGACGATTACCATCGGTCCGACGAAATGGGTCGTGCACAACATGCCATGCATGCAAAAGGCGGGGATCAGCGCGGCTTCCACCGCCGCCAGAACCACAGGCAGATATTCCGGCTTGCAGCCCGCCATAACCGCATTAAGCGCCACTTTCTCGACGGTACAAGGCGCCAAATTTGGCGGAATGTCGCCGATAACTTCTTTGGGGTCCCGCGACGTGCCTTCGAGCATTCGCACCAACCGAATCTCGGTCGGCGGCACCACGGGAAGGCCGTCGCTCCACCCCCGGTCGAAACAGGCTTCCATCTCGTCTTCGAGCAGCCCGATCTCGATCCGCCGCGCGGCGATATCCACATCGCCGAACCGGATTGCCAACCTCTCGGCCATGCCTGGTTCGACGCTCACCGAGCCGCAGCCGGGTCGATAGTCGGGCAATCCGGCCCCCAGCGCGCCGATGCCGGTCAGTTCGCGCCACTCACCTTGGTGCCATCCCACCGTCCGGGCCACTTCCCGACCGCCTTCCATGCGGATGAGCGTCGGTACCGTTTCGATTTCCAGACGATAGGAACGCTCCAACTCCCGGTCGTCGAAAACGCCGTCCACGCTTTCGGGAAAGGTCGGATCGTCCTGGCTATAGATCGCGAATTGCGCCGGGCTGTCCGCGAGCTCGCGATATACCGGCTCCAGCAGCGTGCAGGTCGGGCAGTCGCGTTTTGCGACAACAATCAGTCCATCGGAAATCATCTGTATCGGCGCGTCCGATCAGTTTCGGGTTCGCGCCGAGCGTAACGGATCGGACCCTATTGGTCGAGTTCGGCCAGAACGGAAACGATGCCCGCCTCGGCATCGGTACGCGGCAATTGGCCCGATTTCATGCCCGCCAGCAGGACGGCCTCGCATTGCTTTGCGGCTTCACTCAATTTCGGAAATCCAAACGTCTCACCGGAACCGGAAAGGCTATGAACGGCCCTGTAAAGCGATTCAAGCGTTTCCGGTTCGCCGTCGTCGATTTTGTCCCACAAGGACCGGATCTCGGCCGCCTTGCTGGGAAACTCGCTGGCGTATTTCTGCCCAAGCGCCTTAAGCCGCTCGGCAATGCGTTCGGCAACTTCTGGATCGAGGTTAATTGCTCTTCTCCCAAAGCGTTGCGACTTGGTTCGAAAGTTCAATGGGATCGAACGGTTTCGAGATCACCCCCAAAAGCCCCGAGATCGAGCAGTTGCTCCACCTCATGCGCCTGGCTTTTCGCCGTCATAAACACGATCGGCGTCGCTTCTGCTTCTGGCAGCTTGCGGACGGCACGATACGTCGCGAGGCCATCCATACCGGGCATCATAACGTCTAGCAAAATCAAATCGGGCAGGAATTTTGGCGCTTTTTCAAGAGCCTCTTCCCCGGATCCACACATCTCAACGTCAAAGCCCCCGACAGTCTCCAGCGCCATCTTGGCGACGGTCTGGATGTCGGCCTCGTCTTCGACACACATTATTTTGCCTAGTTTTTTCATAGGCCTAGCTTCTGGTTGAATTATCCAGCCACGATTTCTAACCGGAAATCGTTAATCAAGTTACAACAAGTGCAGCGAGATGCCGACATTTTCCGATTTTCGGCCATCCTGCACCTAGCTGGTCAATTACGGCCGAAACTCTTTCACATCCCGAAACCCATGGATCTGCTATAAATTGCGCGATCGATTTCCCGTTTATACAATGCGAAATCAGGCACGGGTTCCAGCTATATGGCGCAATCCGGGGAAGAATAAGGGTCCTCATGAACGGTACAGGCGGTCTTTCCCAACCACGCGTATTGCTGGTCGAAGATGACGCCATCTTGGCTCAAGCATATTTGGAGTTTCTGCGCGACGAACCTTGTTGTGTTTCGCACCGGTCAACCGTCGCCGCTGCTATCGATGCGATTCAAAACGAACGGCCGGAAGTTGTCCTGCTCGACCTTTTGCTGCCCGACTCAACGGGCTTGGATGTTCTGGATTTTATCGAGCGGAACGCATTGCCGATTTCAGTAATTGTTATGACTTCCGAAGGCTCCATCGACAATGCGGTCGAGGCGATGCGGGCCGGCGCCTTTGACTTTCTGGTCAAACCGGTTAGCGCCGCCCGTTTCAATGCGACGTTCATGAACGCATTGGAGCGGCAGACCCTGCGCCGCAAAATCGACGCCTATGAAGGCGCATTCTCAAAGACCGGCTGCTGTGGATTCATCGGTGCGTCCTTGGTGATGCAGGGAATCTATCGTGTCATCGCCAGCGCTGCGACGTCCGACGCTACCGTTTTCATCACCGGCGAAAGCGGCACGGGCAAGGAAATTTGCGCCACCGCGGTTCATTCGGAAAGTCCGCGCGCCGACAAGCCTCTTGTAATCGTCAATTGCGCGGCGATCCCGAAAGAGCTTATGGAAAGCGAGATATTCGGGCATGTGAAAGGCGCGTTCACGGGCGCCACTTCGAACCGACAAGGCGCGGCGGCGCGGGCCGATGGCTGTACCTTGTTTTTCGACGAAATCGCCGAAATGGATCTGGGGCTGCAAGCGAAATTGCTGCGCTTCGTCCAGACAGGCGTCTATCAAAGGGTCGGTGACGATACGCCGGAACGCGCGGATGTCCGGCTTGTTTGCGCCACCAACCGCAACCCAATGGAAGAAGTAGAGGCCGGAAGGTTCCGCGAAGACCTCTATTACCGCCTGCACGTCGTCCCCATCGAGCTGCCGCCCCTGCGTGCCCGGGACCGCGACGTGATCGATATCGCAAACCAGATGCTGAACCGCTTCGCGGTCGAAGAGAACAAGCGCTTCACCTCCTTGTCACCGGAAGTCGAAGCGCTGTTCCGCGCCTACAGCTGGCCCGGCAATGTGCGGCAACTGCAAAACACCCTCCGCAACATCGTTGTTCTGCACGACGGCACCGTCGTCGACCGCGAGATGCTGCCGGACGCGCTGCGGGATTTGCCTGTCGATGGCCTGAATTCGGCCCCCTGCGATCGGGAGAACCCGGCAATCGCGCCGCTATGGCTCACCGAGAAACGCGCCATCGAAGAAGCGATCCGGCACTGCGGCGGAAATATTCCAAAAGCGGCGGACCTGCTGGATATCAGCAACTCGACGATTTACCGGAAGCGGCGGGACTGGGCGAAGCGAGAGCAGGACTTTTGAACGCCGGATTTGAAACCCCGCGGCAGGGAACAGCGCACGATCAGCTGAAAGGCAACACCAATGACGGGTAGCATCTCAACCAGGATCGAAGGTACTTGCGACTGGACGGGCACCGAGATCGAGAACGACCCCCGTTGGCGGTTCGACCTGAGCGATACCGACATCGCGGAAATCGAACGTGCCGATGCGGCGTTGCAGGCGCGCGGCGTCGATTGGCGTCACATGACTCGTGAGGATTTTCCTCTCGAGGGCCTGGCCGAGAAACTGGCGGACATTCAAACAGAGCTCGAAGATGGCAGCGGCATGGCGCGGCTGGCGCGCCTTCCGGTGGAACGGTTTGCGGGACGGCTGCGGCACATCTGGTACGGTATCGGTCTGCATTTGGGGACACCGGTCACGCAGGACTATCGCGGCATGTTGATGCGCGATATCGAGGACAAGAAAGAGGATACCGACGCGCTGCTCGATCATCGTCTCACCACCCGCGATGGCAAGCTGTTCAAATCGTCAAAGGCGCGGACCTTGTCCAACGGTCCCTTGCGGTTCCACACCGACCGATGCGATGTCGTCGGCTTGCTTTGCGTCAGCCCGGCGAAATCCGGCGGTATCAGCCAGGTCGCCAGCTCGGTGCGCGTCCACAACGCGATGCTCGAGCGCCGGCCGGACTTGGCAGCCCTTCTCTACGCCCCCTATCACCGGTCGCGGCAAGGCGAGGAATTTGGCGGCGAGAAGATGACATACCCCCTGCCCGTCTTCGGGCAGCGTGACGGACGGTTTACGAGACATTATTCCAGGACCTACGTGGAAGCGGCCGAAGAAATCGATCCACGGAACAAACTGACAGCAAAGAAAGTATAAG
>JAPPPC010000261.1:1941-7364 GCA_028817685.1 Rhodospirillaceae bacterium | reverse complement strand
GGGTGGGGATGAACAGCCGCCAGCCGAAGCTGGGCAGGAAGATCGCGATGGTAAACAGGAAATGGCCGGTGAACCGCGCCCAGACGACTTGTGGCATCGGGTAGTCCGCCACCAGATACTTCGCGATGGCGTTCATAGCCGGCATGATGCAGATGGCCAGGCACATGAACAGGATGCCGCGCAGGACTCGCTGCTGGGCATTCGCACGGGCTTGGCTTTCACTCATCCCTGTTGTGGTAATCGTGACCGTGGCCGGGCGCAAGGATGAACGCGGCATTGCGCGCGGCGCTTTCCATGCTTCCCGCGCTTGGTTTAAGGTTCCGCTCTGACAGGCATGATCGATAGAGGACCGGGCGATGGCGAAGAAATACGACACCTTGCTGAAAGGCGGCCATGTCGTCGATACGACACAGAATATTGATGGCGTGCAGGACGTCGCGGTAAAGGATGGCAAGATCGCGGCCGTCTCGGCCGAGATCCCCGCCGAAGACGCCGCCGATGTGGTCGACGTTTCGGGGGATGTCGTCATTGCCGGGATGATCGACACGCATGCGCATGTTTTTCAGCATGTTGGTGGCCGATTCGGGCTCAACCCCGACATGGTCGGCGTGCATTCAGGGGTAACAACCCTGGTCGATCAGGGCGGACCGAGCTGCATGACCTTCGGCGGATTCCGCCATTACATCTGCGAGCCGTCCGCCAGTGACGTGGTCGCCTTCATCTCTGCCTATGTCGTCGGTGGGCTGGAAGGCCACTATTACACCGACCTGTACAACCCGAAAGGTGTGGACGTGTACAACACCGTCCGCGCCATCGAGGCAAACCGCGACTTGGTGAAGGGCATCAAGGCCCATGCCGAAATCGGCGGCTACACACGCTGGGGCAATGAGGTGATGAAACTGGCCAAACAGATCGGCACCGAATCCGGTTTGCCGATCTACGTCCATCTTGGCCAGCTCTGGCCGCTGCCCGACGACGGCACGGAAGGGGTCGATCCGGACACGATCGTGCCGGACATGGTGGAATTGTTGGGTCCCGGCGATATCCTCGCGCACCCTTTCACCCGGCATCCAGGCGGCTTCGTGAACACCGCCGGAGAACTGCATCCGGCGGTGCGGGACGCGCTCGATCGCGGCATGAAGGTGGATATCGGGCACGGCTCGCATTTCAGCTTCGATATGGCGCGCAAGGTGCTCGACGCCGGCGTGATTCCGGATACCTTGGGCGCCGATATGCACGGCTACAACACCGTGGTGCCGCCGCCCCCGGGGACGCCGGAAGAGCACTCCGACCCGGACGAAAACCATCTTTTTGCCGGCGGCGAGCGCTTCAGCCTGGCCTTTGGGATGACGGAACTGTTGGCGCTCGGCCTGTCGCTGACCGAAATCGTGCCGATGGTGACGTCGAACTGCGCCGACATGCTCGAACGGGGCGACGAGATCGGCACCCTCAAGCCGGGTACCGTCGCCGATATCAGCGTGCTTGTCGATGAGCGCGGCAAATGGACCTTGCGCGACAATGAGGGCCATGAGGTCACGGCGGAACGCCAACTGCGCCCGCGCTTCTGCCTGCGCGAAGGCAAGCGTTTCGATGCCGATGCGCTGATCCTGCCCGAACTCGAAGCCGCTGCCTAACTCTATGGACGGTAGCGAAGGCACCGGCGTCGGCGCCCGCGTCCCGCGCCGCGAAGATGATCGCTATATGCGCGGCCGCGGCCGTTATATCGGTGATATCAAGCTGGCCGGAATGAAGGAGGTCGCCTTCCTGCGCAGCCCCGTCGCGCATGGCCGCATCCGCGGGTTCGGTATCCCGGACGCACTGCGGTCCCAGGTGACGGTGGCGGCTGACATGGCGGAGGTGAAGGCCATCCGGGCGGTCACCGCGCTGCCGGGGTTCAAGGTGTCCGAACAGCCTGCCTTGGCGACGGACAAGGTGCGCTATGTCGGCGAACTGGTCGCTATGTGCCTGGCGCCCGACCGTGCCCGGGCGGAAGATATCGTGCAGCGGGTCAGCGTCGATATCGAGGAACTGCCTGCGATCCACGACATGGTCCGGGCCCGCGATGCCGATGCCCCCTTGATCCACGAGCAGTGGGACGAGAACAGTTTCCTGGAATCTGTCGTCGACGACCCCAACTTCGACGAAATCGCCGCGAAGGCCCCGATCAAAATCACCCGTACCTTTCAAACCGCACGGCAATGCATGTCGCCGATCGAGGGGCGCGGCGTGGTGGCGGAGTGGGACAGCCGGCTGGAACAGCTCACCGTCTACAGCGCTTCGCAGATGCCGCATATCGTCCGTACCGGCCTCTCAGAATGCCTTGGTTTGGATCACGGCAAGGTGCGGATCATCGCGCCCGATGTCGGCGGCGGCTTCGGTTACAAAGGGATATTGCTGCCGGAAGAGGTGGCGATCTGCTGGCTCGCGATGCAGGTGCGCCATCCGGTGCGCTGGATAGAGGACCGCCGCGAGCAGCTCAGCGCCAATGCGAACTGCCGCGAGCACCACTACGTCGTCACCGCGCACGCCGAGGAATCGGGCAAGCTGGTCGCACTGGAAGCGACGGCGCATGTCGATTCCGGCGCCTATTCCGCCTATCCCTTCTCCGCCTGCCTGGAGGCGGCGCAGGTCGGCAGCATCCTGCCGGGCCCCTACGACTTCGAGGCCTTCCGTTGCCGCACCTGGTCCTCTTGCACCAACAAGCCACCGATCCTGCCCTATCGCGGCGTGGCGCGGACCGGTGTGTGTTTCGCGATGGAACTGATGCTGGACGCGATCGCGCGCGAGGTCGGCAAGGAACCGCACGAGATCCGGCAGATGATCCTGGTACCGCCCGAAGCCATGCCGTTCGACAATATCACCGCGAAGCATTTCGATAGCGGTGACTACCCGGAATGCCTGCGCCGCGCCGTCGACGCGATCGACCTGCCGGCGGTGCGTGCGCGGCAAGCGGCGGGTGAGGCGGACGGAGGGCTGATCGGCGTCGGCTTGTCGATCTTCTGCGAGCAGGGCTCGCACGGTACGTCGGTCTATTCCGGCTGGGGCATTCCCATGGTGCCCGGCCACGAACAATGCAGCGCGCGGCTGACACCGGATGGCGAGCTGGAATTGCGTATCGGCGCACACAGTCACGGCCAGGGGCTGGAGACGACCTTGGCCCAGGTGGCGAACGAGGTGCTGGGTGTCGAGATCGACCGGGTGAAGCTGGTGCATGGCGACACCCAGTACACGCCCTATTCGACCGGGACCTGGGGCTCACGCTGCATGGTGATGTCCGGCGGCGCCGTGGCCACCGCCTGTGAAGCGATTGGCGAGCGCGCCGCCCGGATCGGCGCCTCCCTGCTGCAGGCGGGCGTCGACGATGTCCGCATCGAAGGTGGGCAGGTCATTGCCCCCGGTGGTGCGGTCAGCCTCGCCGAGATCGCGCGGGTCTGGTACCTGAAGCCGCAGGATCTGCCGCCCGACGTCGACCCGGCCGGGCTTGAGGTCACGGTCGGCTACAAACCGGAGCGGGATACCGGCACCTTCAGCTATGCCGCGCATGCCGCCGTTGTCGCCGTCGATCCGGAACTGGGTCATGTGGAAATCCTCGACTATGCCGTCGTCGAAGATGGCGGCGTGCTGGTCAATCCGATGGTCGTCGACGGCCAGGTCTATGGCGGCGTGGCGCAGGGGATCGGCACCGCGCTGTATGAAGAGATGCCCTATGACGCTCAGGGCCAGCCGCTCGCCTCGACCTTGGCGGACTATCTGTTGCCGGGAACGGTGGAAGTGCCGGACCTGCGCATCCTGCACATGGAAACGCCCTCGCCCTACACCCGCTTCGGGCAGAAGGGCATCGGTGAGAGCGGCGCCATCGGCCCGCCCGCGGCGATCGGCAACGCGATCAACGACGCGCTGAAGGAGTTGGGGGTCGAGGTCGATGCGACGCCGATCACCCCGCGCCGGCTGCTGACCCTGATCCAGGCGGCGCAGTCATGAAGCCGGTCGATTTCGAATACGAACGGCCGGTGGCATTGGAGGATGCGTTGACCCTATTGGCGCAACCGGGCGCACGGGTTCTGGCGGGCGGTCAGTCACTTGGCCCGATGCTGAATCTCCGGCTGGCGCAGCCGGCCCTATTGGTCGATATAACGGCGATCGACGCGCTGCAGGTAGCATCTCAGGAGAATGGTGCGCTGACGCTGGGCGCCTGCGTGACCCACACCGCGATCGAGGATGGCGACCTGCCCGATGTGACAAACGGGGCGATGGCCTCGGTGGCGCGGGACATCGCCTATCGCGCGGTGCGCAACCGGGGCACCATCGGCGGCAGCTTGGCCCATGCCGATCCGGCGGCGGACTGGCTAACCTGCCTGTCCGCGCTGGGGGCGGAGGTGATCGCCGCCGGCGTGGCGGGTGAGCGGCGCATTCCCGTCGCAAGCTTCGTCGGGGGCGCCTTCGAAACAACGCTGCAGCCGGGCGAGATGCTGCGTGCCGTGTCGGTGCCGGCCCTTTCGGATGGCGCGAAGTGGGGGTTTTACAAGTTCTGCCGCAAGGAGGGTGATTTCGCGGAAGCGATCGGCGCGGTCTTGCAGGATGGCGAGACCGCCCGCACCGTATTGGGCGCGACCAACGGCGCGCCGCTCGTCATTGACGGGTCCTACAGCGACGACGCGGTGCGTGCGGCCATCGACGCACAGCCCGACATGGACGCCTATGACCGGCAAGTGCATTTCATCGCCGCGAAGCGGGCGGCGATGATCGCGGGGGTGCGGGCGGCATGAAACAAGTCACGCTCACGGTCAATGGCGAGGCGGTGACGGCGGAGGTCGCGCCACGCACCAATCTGGCCGACTTCCTGCGCGAGGAGCTGTTCCTGACCGGCACCCATATCGGCTGCGAACAGGGCGTGTGCGGCGCCTGTACGGTGATGATCGACGGTGCCCCGGCGCGCAGCTGCATCGCCTTCGCCGTGGCCTGCGACGGGGCGGAGGTGCGCACCATCGAGTCCTTCGACGACGACCCACGCATGGATGCGCTGCGCAATGCCTTCACGCGGGAGCACGCGCTGCAATGCGGCTACTGCACGCCCGGCATGCTGATCTCCTCCTACGACATCGTCGGCCGCCTGCCCGACGCCGACGAGGCGCGGGTGCGTCAGGAGCTGAGCGGCAATCTGTGCCGCTGCACCGGCTATGTCGGCATCGTGAAGGCGGTGCGCAGCTGCCTCGGCACGCCGGCCCCGGTGGAGGCGAAACCGGCCTTCACCGTTGAGCGCGATATCGCGGCGGCCCCGACACCCGCGGCCGCGCCGGCCGCAGCCATGCCGTCCGACGCGCCCGAATTGCAGCAAAGCTTCACCGTCGCGCATCCGGCCGATGCCGTCTGGGCCATCTTCCGCGACATCGAAGCTGTCGCCGCCTGCATGCCCGGTGTCACCC
>JAPPPC010000261.1:0-1931 GCA_028817685.1 Rhodospirillaceae bacterium | reverse complement strand
GTGTCACCCTGACCGCGCCGCCGTCAGACGGTGAGGTCGAAGGCCAGGTGTCCGTCAAGCTCGGCCCCATCGCCGCCTCCTTCGCCGGGACTGCCACGGTCGCGCTCGACGACGCGGCGCGCACCGGCACGGTCACCGGCCAGGGCCGCGACAGCGGCAGCGGCTCCAGCGTCCGCGGCGCGGTCCGCTTCGCCGTGACGGGGACGGGTGACCAGTCCCAGGTCGATGTCACCGTCGCCTACGCGCTCACCGGCAGTCTCGCCCAATTCGCCCGCGGCGGCATCGTGAACGACGTCGCCGCGCGCATCACGCGCGATTTCGCGGCGAATTTGCAGGCACGGCTGGAAGGGCGGGAAGCCGAGGTGACGGAGATTGCGGGTGGGTCGCTGTTTATTCGTGCGATTTGGGCATTTATCAAACGGCTGTTTGTGAGTCAGAAATAGCTACCACCTATCAGCGGTTTGCTAAAGTTTTAGGCTTCTCGAATCATTGAGACGGCAGCAAGACCAATTTTTTCGAGATCAGCAATTGCTTCAATGACGTCTTCGTTCACGATAGGCCAAAGCTCTATTCCGGCAAGAACTGGGTTTATATCAGCTTCATGAGCAATCCTGTTCCGCCAACGATAAATCATTCTAAGGCGTTGTTTTATATTTTCTTCTTGAACACCTATTTGTGCTACAATGTTATTCCATGGAGACTGGACAAAACACCTTAATGCTTCCGAAAATTTTTGAGGGTCCACAAATGTTCTGTGTGAATTTCTTTCTCGAACAAACCGGTCAATAAGTTCTTCTCTTTTTGATTTTTCCAAAACACCAATGTTGAATGGTATTTGCAAATATTCTATTTCTTTCTTGTTTCTCAATCTTACCAGTACTTCGATGCGAAATAGTTCATGTATCAAATAATCAAACGCGCTTACGCTGAGTACGACAGAAGCTCTCAGCATGTCTGTGGTCTCAAGTACTGCAGTATTGTTTTCTAATAGGTAATGCTGAAGCGCACATAAGCTTCTCGCCCTCTCGAGGCTGACTAGAAAAGCGTTTTCTGCTGGAAAATATTCATCCATTTGTAATTTCTATAATTTTCTGCGCTCCAGTTTCGTATGTTTCATTGAAATCTTGTATGTTCTTATCTTGAGTCTCGAATACGACCCCGCTGCTACCAATATCCTCTTGCGTGAGCGCGAAGACCGGTTTGGACACTACCTGGCTTACAGCGATTAGGCTGTTGAAATCAGGTATTTCCATGAGGAACCCTTCTAGTGGTGCGCCACTTGCATTGTAACGGTCTGCATCGAAGAGATATTCGATGTCTTCAAGTGCAGGAATAAGCTGTGCTAACTTCGCTTCGTTCAAAGCGTCGAACCATTTTTGATAAGCCTGAGTCGGACGCGCTTCTTGGCCGCCTCGAGTGCGTCTTCTGTAATTCTGGACGATAGAACCAAGGTATTTTGGATGCGCTTCTGGCCAAGGATAGTCCGCTTCTTGAAGTACTTCAGAATCTCGAGCCTTTAACGACCAACTTCTCCATTTGGGAAGAACTCTAGACAGCGAGCGAAGTGCCATAGCCGAAAAAAAGTCGGGAGCCATGGGGACAATAAAACTATCACTTGTGCAAAGTATATTTTGGTTCAGCGCGCCTAAACTTGGACTCATGTCAACAATTATGTATTCAATATCATTTGCATCGGCAGTAATATTGAATAAGTACCGTATAGAACCAGGAATATTTTGGAACGCCGACAAAGATGCGGAAAGTTCGTGCGCAATGGAAAGTGTATTTTCATTCTCAGATAGGCCTACATGACCGGGAATTATAAAAAGTCCATCACGTGATGGAACACTTTGGACTTGGACCGGCACAAGGGGTACCGGCCTTGCATCGAAAGCTGGCGCTAGACCGTCTCTAATGTTTCTCGGTGGTTG
>JAPPPC010000728.1 GCA_028817685.1 Rhodospirillaceae bacterium | reverse complement strand
GGCGCTTCCGAAAGGCGTCAACCCCAAACGCATAGGCCTTCCGCTAAGCGCTTACATCTGATGTGCTCCCCTTCGTTTCGATCCAGATGCCGTCTCTAACTCAGCAAATGGATCCGGTTAAGGGGGGCAGGTCAGCAGCACTTGGCGGTTCGTGATGCGCGACCCCGACAGTGCGGCGCACCTGATCGGTAAGCTGGCCAAACATATCGGCGAAGACAATGTGCTCGACGGTTCTGACTGCATCTGGTACGGGTCGCCCCACGATCAGATCCAGGCGCTGCGGAGCTTTCAGATCTCCGAAGCGCTGCAAGAAAAATTCGATTATGCGCCGCTGACGCCGGCTCTGCGGGCGAAAATCTTTGGATTGAATGCGGCGAAGGTATACGGGGTGGACGTCGATGAAGTGTTGAGGCGTGCGAAGCGGGATACCGTCGAACAGAACCGGATGGTCTACCGCGAAAACCCCGACCCGTATTTCCTCACTTAAGGTCCGAAGACGAGGCGGGAGTTTTTGGCCAATCTCAAGGCGCGCGGCGGTTCTCCGATTTAGTGGATGCGTTGAACGAGGCCGCGCAATCGATCACATTAAATATGGATGAAGGCCGGCTGCGAGGGAGTGCGTAGTGGAATTTGCGATCTTCGGTATGATGCGGCAGGACTGGGCTCAAGTTCGGGCGATCTATGGAGAAGGACTGGCCTCCGGTTTGGCCGCGTTCATGCTGACCCCGCCTCGATGGCAGACCTGGGATGCGGGCCATTTGGAACTCGGGCGAACCGTCGCCCGGACTGCGGATGGTCAAGTCATCGGTTGGTCGGCGCTGGCGCCGGTCCCCGACAATTGAGGGGCCGCCGGGATCGCTGAGGTCAGCGTCTATACCAGCGGAGAGGCAAGAGGCAAAGGCGTGGGAACGGCCTTGCTGCAGCGGCTGATCGCCGTATCCGAAGCGGAAGGCTATTGGACTCTACAGGCCCATATCTTCGCGGCAAACGAGGCCAGCCGCGTGCTGCATCGCAAATGCGGGTTCCGTGAGATCGGCGCCCGCGAGCGCTACGGCCAGGTGAACGGCGCCTGGCACGACGTCATACTCCTGGAGCGCCGCAGCAGCCGTGCCGGCGGTCCCGGTCTCCCGACAAAGGCTTGCAACTAATGACCGGACAAAACGAACATCCCTGGCTGACCTTCGACTGCTATGACACGCTCGTGCGCTATTCGGAGAGCAAAGCCGCTGCGCTGGCCGCAATGGTCCGCGGCAAGGGTGGTGACGAAGGGGCCGTGAACACCGCACAGGCATCCTTCGAAGCCAGCGAGAGGGAATTGCAGCTGGGTCCGTTTCAGCCGCTCAACGCCGTCCTGAGGGCCAGCCTGCATCATGCGCTGGATGCCGCCAGCCTTGCCGGAACAGCGGCGGATGAGGATGCGATGATCGATGCCGTTCGTACGGCCGAACCGTTTCCGGACGTCGTCGATGCGTTGCGCGATCTCAAACGCGACCATCGGCTCGCCATCCTGTCGAACTCGGAACCGGATATCATCCGTCATACGACAGTGCGGCTCGGGGTGGCGTTCGATGCAGTCGTCCTGGCCTACCATGCACGATGCTACAAACCCGACGTGGGGATGTTCCGCACTTTGCTCGAACGGACGGGCGCAGTCCCCGCGGACATCACCCACATCGCGCAAAGCTTCTATCACGATATGCGCACCGCCAAGGATGTGGGGATCGGCCGGCGCATCTGGGTCAACCGCTATGGGCGCGACGGCGACCCCGCCTACACGCCGGACGTGGAATTGTCAGATTTAAGTGGCGTACGGAACGCTTTGGCGACGTGATGCGCCGCTGACCTAAAACGTGAGAGAATCCTTCATCAGCACGAGAAGCCCGACGATCGCGGCGATACCGAAAGCCGTCATCAGGATGCAGAAGGCAAAGGCGAGCTTGTGGCCCAGAGATTTTCTGGGCGGATGATCGAACTGTTTCAGCCGGATAGCTTTTTGCGTGTCGGACAAGACCATTTCCCCAATTGGCCTATTTTTTCTTTTGGTTAGCAATAGTCATACCAATTTCGAGCACCCAGCAAAACTGCTCGCAGTTTCAGATGGTTATGGCCGGTGTCCGTAAATCCCGCCGTAATGGGCTTCGGAGATTGTAAACTAATCCGACACTGCAAGAATTGCGGACGTTCGGGCGGTGATGTCTGCGCCAAATTTCCTAATTTATTCAATCCAGTATCGTGGAATTAGCGATAGTTTCGTTCTGTAAAGAATTCCGTCGGTGTTCGGCATCAGAGCTTGATGCCTCGGATCGTTCATTCCGCTCCTGGGTGAACATTCGCGGGGACCGCTGGCGCGATACGGATACGCATGGACAGACATCGCATGATCCGCGTGACCGGGGGCTGTATGCTGAGCCGGAAAAGTGAGGGTACGCATGCTGACGCAAGAGCAGAACGAGAGGCTGGTTCGGGTCGGTCCGGAAACCCCGATGGGGGATTTGTTCCGGCTGTACTGGATTCCCTTCTACCCGGCCGAGGGGCTGGAGGCCGATGGGCAGCCGAAACGGGTGAAGCTGCTGGGCGAAGATCTGGTGGCATTTCGCGACAGCGCAGGACGGCCCGGCCTTATCGCCAATGCCTGCCCGCACCGTGGGGCGCCGCTGATGTTCGGGCGCAATGAGGAGTGCGGGCTGCGTTGCGTCTATCACGGCTGGAAGTTCGATGTCGAAGGCCAGGTTGTCGACATGCCGGCCGAACCGCAAAATAGCGGTCTGCAGGACACTGTGCGGGCGAAGACCTACCCCTGCCGCGAGCGCAACGGCGTTTTGTGGACCTATATGGGGCCGGGCGCGCCGCCGCCTTTGCCGCAGTTCGAATGGAATTTGGTGCCGGTGGAGAACGTGTTCGTTTCGTTCCGGGTTCAGGAATGCAACTGGTTGCAGGCCTTGGAAGGCGAGATCGATTCCGCGCACGCGCCCATCTTGCATGGCCGTATCGACAGCCAGGGGGCCATCGCCGATTGGGTCGCGAGCCAGGATCTGCAGCCGAAGTTCGAATGTCTCGAACAGCCTTTCGGCTTGAGCATCGCGGCGCGCCGGTCCGTCGACGACGAGACATACTATTGGCGGGTCAATCAGTTCCTGCTGCCATTCTGGACCCTGGTGCCACCGCAATCGAAATACCCCGAACTGAGCGGGCACGCCTGGGTCCCGATCGACGACGAGAACACGCTTTGTCTGATGTTCTCCTATACCCCGGCCGGCCCGCTGTATCCGCGCATGCGTGACGTCCTGGCAGAGGGCCATAAGGGACGGGAGACGGGGCATGCCAGCCGCCACTGCTACGATCCGCAACCGGCGACGGTGCCCTATGGCGATTTTCGCACGAGATTCACACCGGAAAGCGGATATGGGTTCGATTATGAGAGCCAGCGCAAGACATGGTTCTCCGGTATGCCGGGATTGTGGGTTCAGGATGCCGCTTGCCAGACCGGTGTGAGCCCCATCGTCGACCGAACGCAGGAATATCTGAGCGCCAGCGACATGGGCATCGTGCGGGCGCGGCGCGTTCTGCTGAACTGTGCCACAGCGCTGCAGGAGCGCGGCGAACGCCCAGCCGGTGCTGACGATCCGGAGACCTTCATGGTGCGCTCCGTATCGCTTCATCTGCCGAAGGATCAGATTTGGTCGCAAGCCGGTGAGACGTTCATGAAAGCGGAACTCGGTGTGGATTTCGGCTACGCGCCATGAGTCCCGAATGCGCTGACAGGGTGACTATCGATGGCAAATAACGAGTTGATTTTGACCGAACGGCGGGGCGCCGTCGCCGTGGTCACCTTGAACCGGCCGCAGGCGATGAATGCGCTCTCCCGGGCGCTGCGCCTGCAGCTCGCCCGGACGATACATGCGCTGGACGCTGATCCGGAAGTGCGCGCCATCGTTCTGACCGGGGCGGGCGACCGGGCATTCTCCGCGGGGCTGGATTTGAAGGAGCTCGGCACGGATCCGGAGGCGCTCGGGTCGACCGGCAACAAGCGGCCCGAAGACGACCCGTTACGCGCGATCGAGGCATGCCGCCACCCGGTGATCGGCGCGGTCAACGGTGTCGCGGTGACCGGCGGGTTCGAGCTGGCGCTCGGGTGCGACGTCCTGCTGGCGTCGCCGAATGCGCGCTTCGCCGATACACATGTCCGGGTCGGTGTGTTGCCGGGTTGGGGCCTGTCGCAGAAATTGGCGCGCATTATCGGCCCGTCGCGTGCCAAGGAACTCAGCTTTACCGGGCGTTTCGTCGATGCCGTGCAGGCCGATGATTGGGGGCTGGTGAGCCGCATCGTCCCTCAGGAATCACTTTTGGAGGAAGCGGTTGCTCTCGCTACGGAATTGGCGGAGGCCGATCCGAATTTCCTTCAGAACCTGAAACGGCTCATCGACGATGGGCTTGGCGGCGGCCTGGCGGAGGGCCGGGACCTGGAGCGGGCGCGGTCCAAGGCGTGGAACGAGGCGTTGACGCCGGACACGCTGGAAGCGCGCCGAGAAAGCGTCATGACCCGGGGCCGATCGGAGACGGGTTCGTGATTCGCCGGCGTCTTTATGAGGAGGAACACGAGATCTTCCGCCAGACCGTGCGGCGCTGGGCCGAGACCGAAGTGTTTCCGCACGGCGAGGCCTGGCGTGAAGCCGGCGTGGTTAGCCGCGAGGTGTGGCGCAGCGCCGGCGCTCAGGGTTTCCTGTGCATGTATGCCGACGAGAAACATGGCGGGCTGGGCCTCGACGATTTCCGGTATGACATGATCATCGCGGAAGAGATCGTGTCCCGTGAGCCCGGTCTCATCATTCCGCTGCACAACCGCATCGTCGGACCCTATATCCATCGTTCCGGCAGCGGCGAGCAGCGCGACCGGTTCATGCCGGGGGCGGTCTCCGGCGACTGCGTGCTGGCGATCGCCATGACGGAGCCGAGTGCAGGCTCCGATCTGGCGGGCATCAAGACGCGCGCCGAGGACAAGGGTGATCACTGGCTCTTGAACGGTTCGAAGACTTATATCTCGAACGGGCATCTGGCAGGGCTGGTCGTCGTCGCCGCGCGCACCGACCCCGACCATCGGCATGCCATCGGCCTTTTTTTGGTCGAGGACGGCATGCCGGGCTTCGAGCGCGGCCGCAATTTGAAGAAGCTCGGCCTGTACTCGCAGGACACGGCCGAGTTGTTCTTCGAGGATGTCAAAGTCCCGAAAGCGAATGTGCTCGGCGACCCGGCGCAGGGCTTCAAATTGATGATGCGCAACCTGGCGGAGGAGCGGCTGATCGGCTCGGTCGGGTTCCTCGCCCACGCGGAGCGGGCCTTCGATATTACTTTGGAGTTCATCACCGAGCGCCGCGCCTTCGGCCAACCCGTCGGCACCTTCCAGAACTCGCGTTTCAAGATGGCGGAACTGCGCACCCAGCTCGACGCGGCGTGGGCGCTTGTCGATCATTGTGCCCTGGAGCATCTCGACGGCGCCCTGACGGCGGAGATGGCGGCCGAGGCAAAGCTTTACGCGTCAGAGGTTGAAGGCCGCGTCGCCGATGAGTGCCTGCAGCTGCACGGCGGTGCCGGTTATATGGACGAATACGAGATCTCCCGCGTCTTCGCCGATGCCCGCATCAGCCGCATCTATGCCGGTTCATCGGAGATCATGAAGGAGATTATCGGCCGCGATCTCGGCCTCGATGATCGCAAGAGAAACTGACGGGCACCGAGGTTTTCCCCTCACCCTAACCCTCTCCCCAGGGAGAGGGAACGAGATGGCGTCGTTTCACCCTCTCCCTTGGGGAGAGGGAGGGACCCGCTTAGCGGGAGGGTGAGGGGAACATACCCCATCCTGCTCGCGATTTTGACACGTCCTTTGCCGGTTCCTATCCTGCTGGCCCAACAGCAAAATCACGGAGCCGGGGGAGCGCAACATGGCAGCGGAAACCTATGATTATATCGTCGTCGGGGCAGGATCGGCCGGCGCGGTGGTCGCCAACAGGTTGAGCGCGAACGGCGAATTCCGCGTGCTGTGTCTGGAGGCGGGCAGCGAGGGCTCCGGCTATTTCTGGTCGCGCGTCCCGGCCGGTGTCGCCAAGCTGATCGACAACCCCAAGGTCAACTGGTGCTACCGCTCCGAGCCCGACGAGGGCAGCGGCCAGCGCGATATCGAGGTGCCGCGGGGCAAGATGCTCGGCGGATCCAGCTCGATCAACGGCATGGTATTCGTGCGCGGCCAGAGCCAGGACTACGACCACTGGGCGCAGCTCGGCAACCGCGGCTGGAGTTACGCTGACGTGCTTCCTCTGTTCAAGATGATGGAGAGCTATGAGGGCGGCGACGACGAATACCGCGGCCGCGACGGGCTGCTAAAGGTTACGGATTCGCCAAAGCTGAGCCCGTTCTTCGACAAGCTGATTCAGTCGGCGGAGAAATGCGGCATACCGCACAATCCGGATTATAACGGCGCCTCCCAGGAAGGTATCGCCATGACCCAGGCGACCATCAACAAGGGCCGCCGGATGAGTACCGCCTATTGCTACCTGGATCCGGCACGCAACCGGCGGAACCTGACAATAGAACAGAACGCCATGGCCGAGACTCTGATCCTGGAGGGCAAACGGTGCGTTGGCGTGCGCTACTCGGTGGGCAGCCAGAAGCGCGAGGCGCGGGCGTCTCGCGAGGTCGTTGTCTCAGGCGGATCGATTAATTCGCCGAAAATTCTCGAGCTCAGCGGTATCGGTCAGCCGGAATTGCTTCGGAGCCACGGTATCGAGGTGGTGCACGAACTGCCCGGCGTCGGTGAAAACCTGCGTGACCACTATTCGCCGCGCATGAAGTATTCGATCACGCAGCCGAACGCGACCTTCAACGAGCGCGGCAATGGCGTCCGGTTGTGGGGTGAGGCTCTGAAATACGGGCTTTTCCGCAAAGGATTTATTGGACTCTCCTCGGTCCCGGTGCGGATGTATTTCCGTACGCGCGAAGGGCTTGAGTCGCCGGACGCGACCGTCAGCTTCATGCCGTTTTTCGTGGAGCGGGTGAACCGGGTTCGGCGTATCGCCAAACAAAGCGGTGTTACCATGAACGTCAACGTATTGCGTTCGGAGAGCCTCGGCAGCATCCATATCAAGTCGGCCGACCCGGCCGAGGCGCCAGCGATCCGCTTTAACTTCCTATCGGCGGAGATGGATCGTGCCGGTGTGGTGTTCGCGATGCGCAAGGGGCGGGAAGTGATGAATACGTCGCCCGTCGCCGACATCGTCGGCGAGGAGCTGGCGCCCGGACCGCAATATCAGACCGATGAGGAACTGCTCGAATGGGTGCGCCACAACGCCGAGACGCCCTATCACCCGGTCGGCACTTG
>JAPPPC010000646.1 GCA_028817685.1 Rhodospirillaceae bacterium | reverse complement strand
CCGTGCTGCTCCACCATCAGCCGTAAAAGACCTGTCCCGGCTACACGGTAATCGCCCCGATGCGGCACGAAGCCAGCTATCTCGTCGACATGGAGGGCACGGTGGCGCATACATGGAATTTGCCGGGGCCGCTGGGGTCGAAGGCCTATCTGCTGCCCAACGGGAACCTCCTGTGCTCCATCGTGACAGCGGAGGGCGTGCCGATTCCCGGCGCCAAGGGCGGGCACATTCTCGAGCTAGATTGGAACGGCAATGTGGTGTGGGATCATCTCGATCACAGCCAGCATCACGACCTCGTCCGGCTTGCGAACGGCAACACCGTCTACCTGTCCCGGGAAGCGTTGGACGGTTCGGAGGCCGCCGAGATGATAGGCGGCGTTCTCGGCACCGAAATCAATGAGACGGTCTTCGGCGATGTCATCCGAGAGGTCGACGCCGCTGGCGACCTCGTCTGGGAATGGTATTTCAAAGATGCGGATTTCGAGGCCTTTCCGCTGGCGGCGGATTGCCATCGCGGCGAATGGGCGCACGCGAACTCGGTCGCGCCGACCCTGGACGGCAACCTGCTGATCAGCTTCCGCCACCTCGACACCATCGTGATCGTCGACCGGAAAACCAAAGACATCGTCTGGCACAAGCGCGATCAGAGTTGGGGGCACCAACACAACGCCGACATGCTGCCCAACGGGAACATCACGCTGTTCGCCAACGGCATGAACAACCTTTACCAGCCGCTGCATTCCCGGGCCCTCGAAATCGATCCGGAAACCGGGGAGACCGTGTGGGACTATGTCGATCCGCAGAAATGGACCTTCTTCAGCCCTGTCATGAGCGGCATCCAGCGGCTCGCCAACGGCAATTCGCTGATCTGCGAAGCGCTGAGCGGACGGGTCTTCGAAGTGGATGGCGACGGGGAAATCGTGTGGGACTACATCGCGCCCATGCATCACCCGAACCCCGTGCTGCACGGCCCGAGCAACGCCCTGTTTAGAGCCTATCGTTACGCGCCGGGCTCCGCTGAAATCTCCAACCGGCTATAGATCTCACGCCGACCATTCTGTGTCACCGATCATGTGGTGTTCGCGGACATAGGTACGGTAGTCCTCGACCGCGCGCTCGATCGCCGCCCCATCCCAGCCGAGCGCCGGGGCGGCCAGTTCCGCGGCCTCGCGCACCTTGTCGTCCGGGATGCGGACATACCAGCCGAGCCCGGTGCGGCGGAACAGGATGCCGACCAGATCGCGGGCGTGCTCGCTCTCCGCGGCGCGGACGATGTCGGCGCGGCTGACGTCCGGCCAGGCCTCCATGAAGGGCGGCGAGTCGTCGGTCCGCCCCTGCGACCCCTCGAACTGCAGTGTCTGCGCCGCACCGCTCGGCCGGTTGCGGCGGCGGACCTCCTTGACGATCTGACGCGCGGTCGGCTGGTGATACATGATCGCGTTCCAGGTGACCGTCAGCATGTTGGGAAAGCCTTCCGGCTCCAAGTCGTGGATCACGCTGAACGGCATGCGCTGCCCCTTGGCGCGCTCTGGATCGTAGGTGATCGGCCGCACCCCCGCCCAAGCATGCAGAATCTTCGACCGGTCCATATTGATACCGGGCATGAAACGGTTGATCTCATGGATCAGCTCGTCGACGTCTTCCGGCTCCGGCTTCACATCGTCGATATCGCCCTCATAGACGGTCTCGGTCGGGCCGATATAGTGCAGCTTGCCCCAGGGCACGCACATGATGGCGTCGCCTTCGGAGTTTAGGCCGGCAATGCCGACGCCCCGGCATTCTTCCGGCAACTGCACCGCCAGCGAAACGCCCTTGACAGCGACGATCTGACGCTTCGGCGCCTTGTCGGGCGCCACCGATCCGTTGATCCGGTCGGTCCAGACGCCGGAGAAATTGAGCAACACCTTGCCGGTCACCGTCGCGCGCCCGGCCGCACCGCCGTCGAGACCGACCTGCCACAGATCGCCCACCCGCGTGACGCTGTCCGCCGTCGTGTAGTTCAGAACCGTCGCGCCCATGCGCTCCGCGTCCAGGATGCTGTCGATGCAGATTCGTTCCGGCCAGTGGAATTGGTGATCGTCGATCCCGACCACACTTTCGAGTTGATTGCCCTCGCGCAGCCAACGCACGAAGGGCAGTTGCCGGGCCTCGTCCGGCGGCGTGTGTTCATAGTTGAGCGGCGTCTTACGGCCACTGATCCATTTCAGAAAACGCGCGCCGAGATCGATCTGCCAGCCGCGGAACGCCGCGGACTCGACGATCGGCAGCAGCAGCCGGGTCGGCTGGATCTGGTTCGGCAGGTTTTCCAGCAATTCGTCGCCGACGATGGCCGACTTGCGCGCCGTGTCGATGCCGGCCAGGAAGGCGCCCGGCTTCTTGAGAAAATCCCAGACGGATTTCGGCGGCGCGAGATAGCGCAACCCGCTGTGCAACAACCGGCTGGAGCGCGAGGTCGCCGCCGAGGCGAAATCGTTCTTCTCCACCAGCAGCACGTCGAACCCCGCCGCGGCCAGATACTGCACGGCGCTGGAGCCGCTGATGCCGCCACCAATGATGATGACGTCAAGGTTGCGGCCGTCGAGCGCTGCGATCCGGTTGTTGGTGGCGTCTCCAGTGTCGGTCATGATGTGTCCCCCGCGCCGTCATCATAGCAACACGCGCGCCCGAAGGAGCGCCGGCGTTTTGCCACAGCACCGTTTGGGCGCCTGCGCGTTTCGCCTATGATGCCGCGCCGTGGGGTGAGAGCGCGGCGAAACTGGGGGCGACGAGAGAAACCATGGACGCGAAAAATCTGATCGTCTTCATGAGCGACGGACATGATCCGCGCTATCTGGGGTCGGCCGGCCATCCGCTGATGCACACCCCGGCGCTCGACCGGCTGGCCGAACGCGGCACCCGGTTCAGCAACGCCTATACGGCCTGTCCGATCTGCGTGCCGGCGCGGGCCTCCTTCGCGACCGGCCGCCATGTGCATGAGACCGGCTGCTGGGACAATGCGCACGCCTATGACGGCGATATCCCGGGCTGGGCGCAGCTGGTCCAGCGCGCGGGCCATCCGATCGAGGCGATCGGCAAGATGCATTTCCGCCGCGCGGAAGACCCGCTGGGCTTCGACCGGCAGCACGAACCGATGCATATCCACGACGGCGTCGGCATGGTGTGGGGCGCACTGCGTGATCCGTTCCCGACCCTCGACCCGCCTTTCCGCCTGATCAAACAGGTCGGCGCCGGCGTCTCGAACTACAATCTCTACGACCGGCGCATCGCCAACCATGCATCCGAGTGGCTGAAGGCGCGGGCCGACTCGGGCGACGATCCCTGGGTGCTTTATGTCGGTTTCGTCGCGCCGCACCCGCCCTTCCTGGTGCCGCGCGAATATCTCGACCGCTACCCGCTGGACCATATGCCGCTGCCCAAGGCGCACGACATGCCGGCGGAGCGGCTGCATCCTTGGGTCCGAGCGCAGGGCGAATTCATCGCCCAGGACGGATTCTTCCGCGACGACGAAGAGCGCCGCCTCGCCTACGCGTCCTACCTTGCGCTGCTCAGCTTTACCGACGCGCAGATCGGCTTCGTGCTCGATACCTTGGAGGAGCTCGGCCTCGATGCAGAGACCCGCATCCTCTACACCAGCGATCATGGCGACTCGCCAGGCGCGCGCGCTCTATGGGGCAAGTTCAATTTCTTCGAGGAGTCCGCCAAGGTGCCGATGATCCTTGCCGGCCCCGGCACCGAACAGGGGACGGTTTGCGAGACACCGGTCAGCCATCTAGACGTTCATCCGACCGTGCTGGACGCGATGGGCATCGCCGACCGCGACGAGGGGTCGGACGGACACTCGCTCTTCGAGATCGCCGCCGCACCTGAAGACCCCGAGCGGATCGTGCTGGGACAGTACCACGCCTTCGCCTCGCCGACGGGCGGCTTCATGCTGCGGCGCGGGCGCTACAAGTACAATTACTATGTCGGTCACGGGCCGGAGCTCTACGATCTGGAATCCGACCCGGAGGAAATGACCGACCTGGCGGGCGACCCCGGCCATGCGAGCACCCTCGCAGAAATGGAGGCGCTGCTGCGCGAACGGCTCGACCCGGAAGCGGTGGACGCCCAGGCCAAGGCTGCACAAGCAGCCCTGATCGCACATCATGGCGGACCGGAAAAAGCCCTCGGCGTCGGGTCCCCGGGCACCACACCAGTGCCGGGCTACGGCCAGGAATAGCGCGGCAATACAGGGAGACGTCATGGGACATACGATTGCGGAGAAGATTCTCTCGGCGCACGCGTCGGGGCAGCCCGTCAATCCCGGCGACATCGTGATGGCCGACCTCGATCTGGTGGTCGATCTCGACATCGTCTTCGGCATCACCGGCGGCCACCAATCGCCGGCCAAGGTGTTTGATCCGGACAAGATCGCCGTGGTCGCCGACCACACGGTACCGGCGCCCAGCATCGCCGCCGCCAACGCCATGGCGCGGATGCGCCGTTTTGTGGAGAAGTTCGGGATCGAGAAGTTCTACGCCGAGGGCCGGCACGGGATCGCCCATGTGGTGCTGACCGAGGACGGGCTGGCGCTGCCGGGCATGACCCTGGCCTGCGACGATTCCCATTCCTGTTCGTCCGGAGCGCTGAACTGCCTGGCGCGCGGACTCGGCCTGGCCGACATGATGTACGCGCTGTGCAAGGGACAGGCCTGGTACATGGTTGGGCCGACGGTGAAATTCACCCTGGACGGGGAATTGCGCGAGCGTGTTTATCCGCGCGACATCCTGCACCATATCGCCGACCGGCACGGCGCCTTTCCCGGGCGCAATCTGGAATGGGACGGCGAAGCGGTCGCGGCGATGCCGATGCAGGGGCGTTTCACCCTGGCGACCCTGTCGGCGGAGCTGTCCTGCGAGTTCTCGCTGTTTCGACATGACGCGATCACGGCAGCCTATCTGGACGGGCGCGCCGCAAAACCCTACGAGCCGGTCGATCCCGACCCGGACGCGGATTACGAGGAGACGATCCGCATCGATGTCGGCGCGCTGGAGCCGCTGGTCGTGCTGCCGAACAAGATGGCGCACAACGCCAAGCCGGCGCGCGATCTGGCCGGCACCCGGATCGACCAGGCCTTCATCGGCTCCTGCGCCAACGGCCGGATCGAGGATTTCGCCGTCGCCGCGGAGATCATGGACGGCCGGCAGGTGGCCCCCGGCGTGCGCATGATCGTCACCCCCGGCAGCCAGAGCGTGCTGCGCGAGGCCATGGCCAAGGGCTATGTCGAAACCTTGATGGCGGCGGGCGCCGTTGTCACCAACTCGACCTGCGGCGCTTGCTATGGCGGGCATATGGGCGTGCTGGGCGATGGCGAGGTCTGCATTACCGCCAGCACGCGGAACTTCCAGGGCCGCATGGGCAGTCCCGAGGCGGAGATTTATCTGGGCTCGCCCGCCACCGTCGCGGCCTCCGCGATCACCGGCTCCATTGCCGATCCGCGGGAGGTCTAGGCCATGGCCCTGCAGAGCGAAAGCACCGCCTGGGTGTTCGGCGACGACATCAATACCGACCTGATCCTGCCGGGGGCGGCCTTCCTGCTGCCGGTCGAGGAGCAGATCAAATACTGCTTCTCAGCAAACCGACCGGGCTGGAGCGAACAGGTGCAGCCCGGCGACATCATCGTCGCCGGCGAGAATTTTGCCGTCGGCTCCGCCCGGCCGATCGGCAACGTCTTCCAGAAGCTGGGCGTGGCCGGCGTGATCGCCGCCAGCTTCAACGGCCTCGGCCTGCCACCCTGCTCGATATTGCGGAGAAGGGTGGCGTCATCCCGATGCTGCAGGCCGAAGGGTTGTTGGAAGACGCGGAATAGCGCAGCCGGGCCTAACGTAACCCCGGCTGATTGCCTTGCATGCAGCACCAATCGCAAATACCATATATTGGTATATAAGGAGCAGACGCCATGGCGAAGAACACTTCCGTCGTTCTCGGCGATCATTTCGAGACCTTTATCGGCGAGCGGGTCGCATCCGGCCAATTCGGCTCTGCCAGCGAAGTCATCCGCGCGGGACTGCGATTGCTCGAGGAGCGGGAAGCCCATCTCGAAGCCCTCCGCGCCGCCCTGATCGAAGGCGAACAGAGCGGTCCCGCGGAACCGTTCGATAGCGATGCGTTCCTGCGGGAAATGCACGCGAAATATGCCAGCGACGATTAATTCCTACCGGCTAAGCCCGAGAGCCCGGGACGACTTAGAAGGTATCTGGCTCTACACCTTTGAAAATTGGTCGGTCCAACAGGCAGACAGTTATCACGCCGACATTGTCGACGCCTTTGAGAGGCTCGCCAAAAATCCCAGGATTGGTCGTAAAGTCGATCATTTAAGGCGTGGATATTTACGGTATCCTCTTGGCTCGCATTTCATTTTCTATCGGCAAACATCGAGCGACATGATCGAGATCATCCGCATCCTGCATCAGCGCATGGACTTTGCGCGTCACCTTTGAAACGGATCAATTGCGGGCCAGTTGCTGCAGCCTCTATCGCCCCCTAATGTTTTCGCGAGGGAGGCCGCATCATGACCACAGCTACAGGACCGTTACAGGGCGTCAAAGTCGTCAGCTGTTCGACCGCGCAGGCGGGCACCGTGCCTTACACCTTGATGGCCGATCTGGGCGCGGAGGTGATCAAGATCGAGACCCCGGGACGGGGCGATCCGTCGCGCACGGCGGGACAAGTAGAAGGATATCCGAGCTCCTATTTCGAGACCAACAATCGCGGCGTGAAGAGCCTGACCCTGAACCTGAAGGATCCGCGCGCGCTCGATATCCTGTACAAACTGGTCGCCGAGGCCGACATCTTCGGCCAGAATTTCCGGCCCGGTGCGGCGGAGCGCAACGGCTTCGGCTACGAGGATCTGAAGAAGATCAACCCGAAGCTGGTCTACGCCTCGATCTCCGGCTACGGGCCGGACGGGCCGCACGCCGCCCTGCCCGGCACGGACGCGATGGGCCAAGCGCTGGGCGGCATCGCCGAAGCCTTCTCCGAACCGGGCCGGCCGATGCGCACCGGCATCGTCTCGGTCGCGGACGAGACCTGCGCCATCCTGACGTTCGGCGGCATCCTGGCGGCGCTGACCCATGCCCGCACTACGGGGGTCGGGCAGAAGGTCGATACCTCTTTGTTGGGCGGGCAGTTGCGACTGATGGGCTGGACCCTGACCACCACCATGTGGCGCGGCAGCAACCCGGTCACGGGCCAAGCGCGCATGGTCGGCACTGAAAAGCGCCCGGGCATGAGCGTCTGTTTCGAGGATCGCGACGGCAAGCCCTTCGTCTTCCAGCTCGCCGGCCCGAAATGGCAGGTGGCAATGCAGGCGCTCGGCTTTCATGAGGAGCTGGAGGCGATCGGCCTCGGCGATCTCGGCCCCGCCGTCGTCTCGGAG